>DAHVAN010000478.1 GCA_027314595.1 Actinomycetota bacterium
GCCGCCCCGGCTGGCGGCTGGCGGCCGGCGCCGGGCGCCGGCGGGTACGGCGCCGACGGGTACGGCGCCGACTCCCTGGCGCAGCAGCGCCGCGCCGCGCAGATCATCGCCGATCCGGTCCGCGGCGAGCAGACGGCGGCAGGGCTGCCGCTGCGCGTCCCGCAGGCGAACCTGATACCCGGATCCGCGGGCGCCGCCCGGGCGTCCGACGCCGGCCGGGCGGGCGACGCCCGCCCGGGACCGGTGACGTCGCCGCCGCATCGGTCACCGGAGATGGCGCGCACCCGGCTGAGCGGGTTCCAGCGCGGGGCCCGCAGGGCGGAAAGCCAGCAACCGCGCCCAGGAGAGGGAGCAGACCGATGAGCCACGCGTACCACCAGGACCTGAACTGGCTCATATCCGATTTCACCGGGCGTGTCGCCGACGTCGCTCACGCGGCCGTGGTGTCCGCCGACGGCGTGCCGCTCGCGATGTCGGACGACATCCCCGGGGAGTACGTCGAGCAGCTCGCGGCCATCACGTCCGGGCTGGCCAGCCTAATGGGGGGCGCCGCCCGTATCTTCGAGGCGGGCCTGCCCACCCAGGCGCTGGTGGAGATGGAGACCGGCCTGATGATGCTCAAGGCGATCAGCGACGGCTCGAGCCTGTGCGTGCTCGCCTCCCTGGACTGCGACACCGACCTGGTCTCCTACGAGATGTCACGGCTCGTCGAGGCGGCGGGCGAGGTGCTCTCGCCGGCGCTGCGCGGCCAGTTAGCAGGCACCGGGCTCAGGCCGCGCAGCGGGCCCGCCACCAGTCCTGCCCATCGGCGGGCAGCAGGTGGATCGGGTCGTAGTAGGCGTACTCGCGCCCGAGCGCGAGCTCGTCACCGGCTTCGATCGCCGTCCGGTAGTTCTTGGTCCAGTACGAGATGCCACGCGTGGTGTCGTACCGCGCCACCTGGTGCACCCACCGCTTGCCGACGTACGGCACGTCGCAGACGATCCGCGGCGTCGCGAAGCCGGGCAGGTAGCCCATGATCGCGCCCTGCAGCTCCTGCGCCTGCCCGACCGTCAGCCGCCAGTGCTCCGCGCCGGGGATCATGTCGCACATGTAGAAGTAGTAAGGCACGATCCCGGCCTCGTCGAGCAGCGCGAAGCACAGGTCGAGCAGCGGCCCGGCGCCGGGCTTGCCCGCCGGCCCGGACCAGTCGGCGTTCACGCCGCGCAGCAGCACGCCCTGGTTGCGCACGTCCCGGACGCCGGCCTCGAGCATCGCCCGGGCGGCCTTCGCCACCAGCGGCGTCACTGACTGCGCGGCGTTCACGTGGGTGTGGATCGCGATCGAGACGCCGCGCGCCCGGGCCGTGGCCGTCAGCCGTGACATCCCGGCCCGGACCTGCGGGGACAGCCAGTGCTGCGGCAGCCCCATCAGCGCCTTGCTCGCCAGCCGGATGTCGCGCACCGACTCGATCGCCAGCAGCGCGGCCACGAACGACTCCAGCCGCGGCCACGGCAGGTTCGCGACGTCGCCGCCTGATACCACCACGTCCCGCACGCCAGCGGTGCGGCGCAGGTAGTCGAGCATGGCGGTCAGCCGGTCCTCGCGCGGCAGCCCGAACTTGTGCTTGCCGAACGTGGCGGTCGGGTTGCCCACCAGGTCCATCCGCGTGCAGTGCCCGCAGTACTGCGGGCAGGTCGGCAGCAGTTCGGCGAGCACCTTGGTGGGGTAGCGGTGGGTCAGCCCCTCCACCGCCCACATCTCCGCCTCGTGCAGCGAGTCGCGCTGCGCGTACGGGTGCGACGGCCATTGCGGCTGGCGGTCGCTGAAGACCGGCATCATGTAGCGGCGCACCGGGTCCGCGTACCACGCGTCGGTGAACCCGGCGCAGGACGCGGGGACCTGCGGCGCGATCGTGTTCAGCATCTGCGGCGGTATGAGCATGGACATCGTGGCGCGGTCCCGCTGGTCCCGCGCCAGGTCGGCGAGGAACGCGTCGGTCAGCCCGGCACCGGTCACCTCGCGCAGCTGCCGCGCGTTCTTCACGCAGTGCGCGCGCTGCCACTGCGCGGACTGCCATTCCCCGGCCGTCACCGCGGCCCACCCGGGCAGCCGCCGCCAGTCCGGCTCGACGAGCTCGCGACGCCGGTACTCATACGGCTGCTGCACCATGCTGTCTCCCGAGGTGACGGACGATGTTCGGTACTATCCTTATGGTACGAAAGAAGCTACGGTAGACCAGTATTTAAACCGGAAATTTTCTCGACTTACCCGAACGGTCCCGTGGTTTTTGTGGCCGCAGAGGCATCTGCGGCGGCTGGGAAGGATGAAGGCATGGCACGACCTCCGCACGGGACACCGCTTGCCGCCTCGCTCGGCCTCTACCGCGTCGCCGACCCGGGCGAACGCCTGGCCGGCGTGCTCCCGCAGGCCGCGTGGCGCCTCGACCCGGGGCCGCGGACCGGCCAGGACGAGGTGCGGATCCGGGTGGACAGGCTCAACCTCGACGCCGCCTCCTACCGTCAGCTCAGCGAGGCGAACGACGGCGACGGCGAGGCGATCAGGGATGCCGTGCGGGAGATCATCGCCAGCCGCGGCAAGATGCACAACCCGGTCACCGGCTCTGGCGGCATGCTCACCGGGATCGTCGAGGAAGCCGGCCCGGACTCGCCCCTGGGCCTGAAGCCGGGGGACCGGGTCGCGACGCTGGTCTCGCTGACCCTTACTCCGCTCGAGATCCATGACAACCTGGTGCGCTGGGACGGGCTGTCCGAGCAGGTCCCCTGCGACGGGCACGCGATCTTGTTCGGCCGCTCCATCGCGGCGGCGCTGCCCTCCGACCTTCCCGTTCCCTTGGCGCTGGCGGTCCTGGACGTCTGCGGGGCGCCGGCGCTCACCAGGCGCGTTGTCGAGCGGCGGGCGGACGGCGATGGGCCCGTCGTCGCGGTCCTGGGCGCGGCGGGCAAGAGTGGCTGCCTTTCGGCCGCGGCGGCCCGGGCGGCGGGGGCCCGCCTGATCATCGGGGTCGTCCCGACCGCGGCGGAGGCGAGCCTGCTCTACCAGGCCAACGACCTGGCCGTCGCCCAGCCCGCGGCACCCCCCTTCGCCGCGCAGGCTCCCGGGACTCCGCTGGTCGACGAGGTGGTTGTCGCCGACGCGCGGGAGCCGGTGCTGCTGGCGGAGGCCGTCGCCGAGGCGGGCGGGCCGGCCGGCGTCACGGTCGTCTGCGTGGACGCGCCGGGCTGCGAGGGCGGAGCGATCCTGTCGACGGCGCAGGGCGGGACCGTGATCTTCTTCTCGATGGCGACCAGCTTCAGCGCCGCCGCTCTCGGCGCCGAAGGGGTCGCCGCGGACGTCACGATGCTGATCGGCAACGGCTACGTCCCAGGCCACGCCGGCTACGCGCTGGACCTGATCCGTGGCAGCCGCGCGCTGCGCGCGCTTTTCGGTCGCCGCCTGGCAGAGCGGGGGGAGGAGGACGCGTGACCACGCCGAAACTGAACCTCGACCCGGCCACGGTCAAGCTCGCGCGCGAACTCGCCAGGAGAGCCGGCGAGCCGGTCACCGAGCTTGCCAGGACGCACACCACGGTGTCGATCGAGCGGGCGGTGCTGCGGCTGGCCGGGCTCGACGGGGCCGACGCCGACGGGATGCCGTGGGTGAACAGGCTCGCCGACGCGGTGCGGGGCGCCGTCGGGCTCGAGCACGGCGTCGCGCTGCCGGCCTGGGACGCCATGCTCGCCGGCGGCTACCCGGACCTGCGGACGCTCGCCGGACAGGCCGCGGCGGGGCAGGTCAAGTTCCGTATTCCCGCGGGGGAGGAGGCGGCCGCCGCACGGGAACTCGCGCGCCGTTCGGCCGAAGAAGGGGTGGCGGCCATCGATGCGCAGCGGGCGCTACGGTCCCGCATGATCGCGGACCTCGCCGACCCGCCCGCTCCGTGGATCTACCTGATCGTGGCCACCGGCGACATCTACGAGGACATCCCGCAGGCGCGGGCGGCGGCGCGGGAGGGCGCGGACGTGATCGCGGTGATCCGGTCCACCGGGCAGTCGCTGCTCGACTACGTGCCGGAGGGCGCCACCAGGCAGGGGTACGCGGGCACCTACGCGACCAGGGAGAACTTCCGGCTGATGCGCGCGGCCCTGGACGAGACCTCCCGCGAGCTCGGCAGGTACGTCCGGCTGACGAACTACGCCTCCGGGCTGTGCATGCCCGAGATCGCGGCGCTGGCCGGGCTCGAGCGGCTGGACATGATGCTGAACGACTGCATGTACGGCATCATCTTCCGTGACATCAACCCGGTGCGCACCTTCATCGACCAGCGGTTCTCCCGCCAGGTCCACGCGCGGGCCGGGATCGTCATCAACACCGGGGAGGACAACTACCTCACGACCGCCGACGCGGTCGGCGCGGCGCACACCGTCGTCGTCTCCCAGCTCCTCAACGAGTACTTCGCGCTGGAGGCCGGGCTGGCGAACTGGCAGCTCGGGCTCGGGCACGCGTTCGAGATCAACCCGCGGCTGCCCGATTCCTTCCTGCTCGAGCTGGCGCACGCGCAACTGGTCCGCGAGCTGTTCCCCGGCGCCCCGCTGAAGTACATGCCGCCCACCAAGCACATGACAGGCAACGTGTTCGCGGGGTACCTGCTCGACGCGTTCTTCAACCTGTGCGGGCTGATGACCGGCCAGTCGATCCTGCTCGTCGGCATGATGACCGAGGGCATCCACACCCCGTTCCTTTCCGACCGCGACCTGGCGCTCGAGAACGTCCGCTACGTCCGGTCCGCGGCCGGGCGGCTCGGGCTGTCGTTCCAGCCGGACTCCTTCGTCGCGGGGCGCGCGCGGCAGGTGCTCGGCGAGGCCGTGGACCTGCTGCGGCGGATCGCGGACGGCGGGCTGCTCAACGCGATCGCGGACGGGACCTTCGGCGTCACGAAGCGGCCGCCCGACGGCGGCCGCGGCCTGGACGGGGTCATCGAGCGGGCGGACGGCTACTTCAACCCCGTGTCGGACGTGCTGGCCGCCGGGGCCCCCGCGGACAACCCGGTCACCGACATCCTGGGAGGGGAGCCCGAATGAGCCCGCCTGAGCAGCACCGCGTCGTCAGGCCATATGGCGACACCACAGGCGACGGGCGCGTGCAGCTGTCGTTCACGCTGCCGGTGCCCGGCGTGTCCGCCACCGACCGGGCCGTGGCCGAGGGCGCCGCGCTCCAGCTCGCCGGCAAGATGGGCATGTCCCCGGCGATGGTCGTGCACACCAAGCCGGTCGGCCCGGACTTCACCTTCTTCATCGTCTACGGCCGGGTAAGTCACCTTGTCGACATGTCGGCGGTCACCGTGCCCGAGCGCGATTTCGAGCTGCTCTCGCCGGCCGAAGTGAACCTGCGGATCCGCGCGGCGCTCGGCAGGAAGCTCGTCGTGGTCGGGGCGACCATCGGGACCGACGCGCATACCGTGGGAATCGACGCGATTCTCAACGTGAAGGGGCACGCGGGGGACAAGGGCCTTGAGTACTACCGGGAGATCCGGGTGGTGAACCTCGGCGCGCAGGTGCCCATCGAGGAGCTCGTGGCGCGGGCGGCGGCCGAGCAGGCGGACGCGGTCCTGGTGAGCCAGGTGGTGACCCAGCGGGACGCGCACCTGTCCAACGCACGGGCCCTCGCCGCGGCGTTCGCCGCCGTGCCGGGGCCCGCCGCCGTGCCGGGGCCCGCCGCCGTGCCGGGGCC
>DAHVAN010000479.1 GCA_027314595.1 Actinomycetota bacterium
CCCGCCCCGGCCGTCGCCCCGCCCGCCTCGCCCGCCCCGGCCGCTGTGACGGCCGCTGTGACGGGCGGCCCGTTGCGGGCTGGCGTGATGGCGGCGGGCTCGGAAAGGACTTGCGACGTCTCGGTCCACCCGCCGCCGGGCGCGCG
The DNA here is from genome assembly GCA_027314595.1 of Actinomycetota bacterium. GTDB lineage: Bacteria > Actinomycetota > Actinomycetes > Streptosporangiales > Streptosporangiaceae > Trebonia. The sequence continues at coordinate 147 of DAHVAN010000479.1, forward strand.
CCGCAGCGTGAGCCGGAACCGAGGCGTCTGCAGGTCGAACTCGTCGTACGGCAGCGAGTCCAGCACCGCCAGAATGTCCGCTACATCCTCATTTGTCAGGTCCACGACGCCCCCTCGACTGGCCCTCGCGTGAGCGCGGGGGGCCGCACATCTCGATGGATGAGCGCGCGGGGCCGCAACGCTCATCCGCGCGGCGGGTTGCGAGGCGCTGGCCGGCGCCGGCAGGGGTCAGCGTTACGAGGAGCGCCTGCTGCGGCGCTTGGTGTTCACCGGCGGCGGCAGGCCTGGCGCTCACCGCGGCTTCCCGAACATGGACAGCACGTGGTCGGCCGGGCGGGCCTTGGGGGTGGCGACCGGGGTCGCCTCGCGGGCGGCCCACACGGTCTCGGGGCGGCTCTGCAGCACGACGATCCGCTCCGCGGCCGGGGCCTGGTCGAGCAGGGCCCATTCGATGTCCTGGGGGGAGCCGTAGTGGGCCTCCACGCGGCGCGCGACGCCGGCCAGCGCGCGGATCTCCTCGTCGGTCAGGCACGGCGCCTCGCGGAGCGAGGCCGGGGTGTCCTGCACGGCCACCCCGCCCCCGTTCGGGATGAAAGAATGGGTGCGGTCCTTCGGCGAGACGCGGCGGCCGGTGATCTCCCCGGTGATCTTGCTGATGACGAAGCTGTCGGGGGTCACGTCGCCGGCCACAAGCGCCGACCCCAGCCCCCAGGTTCCCTCGATCGCCACCACCGAACGGTCGCCGCTTACCGGGGACCGGGTGAACATCACGCCGGCGGCGCGCGGGCGGACCATGACCTGCACGACCACCGCCATGGCGAGCGGCCGCTCGGACATGGCCAGCCGGCGGCGGTAGGCCACCGACTCGTCGTTGTACAGGCTCGCCCAGCAGCGGCGCACGTGGTCCCGCACGCCGCGGGCGCCGGCCACCCCGAGGTAGGTGTCCTGCAGGCCGGCGAACGAGGCGGTGGCGCTGTCCTCCATCGTCGCCGACGACCGGACCGCCACGTCGGGACCGGCGCCGGAAAGGCCCGGCCCCAGCGCCGTGTAGCCGGACTCGATGGCCGCGGCCACCGGCGCGGGCATGGCGGTGACCGCGATCGCGGCGCGCATCGCCGCGGCCGCCCGCGCGAGCGACTCCAGGTCGGCCGCCGGGGCCGCCTCGATCGCGGCGCGCAGGCCGCCGTCGGGGTCGGCGGCCCGCAGCGCGGCGCGGAAACACCCGGCGGTCACCACGAACCCCGGCGGCACGCCGACGCCCGCCCGGACCAGTTCGCCGAGGCTGGCGCCCTTGCCCCCGGCGTCGGCGGCCGCACCCGCCGACGCCAGCGGGACCACGAACCCGGTCACAGCACCCGCACCGTGCCCCGGTCCCCGTCGACCCGGATCCTGTCACCGGTCCTGATCCGCTTGGTGGCGTCTCCGGTGCCGACGACGGCGGGCATGCCGTACTCGCGGGCGACGATCGCCGCGTGCGACATGGCGCCGCCGATGTCGCTGACCGCCGCCTTGATCTTGCCGAACACCGGCGCCCACGACGGCGCGGTCACCGGGCAGACGAGGATCTCGCCCTCGCGGATCTCGCCGATCTCGTTGACGTCGTGCAGCACCCGGGCCACGCCCTCGACCAGGCCGGCCGAGGCGGCGACGCCGTGCATCTGTTCGGCGTCGGGGTGCAGCCAGGACTGGATCCGGTCGGCCGTCACGCCCCACAGCATGCGCACCGCGGGGTCGTTGAGCCCCTCGGGCACCGGGCCGAGCGCCGGCGGCGCCGGCCAGTCGCGCAGCACCGTGAGCATGCGCTTGCGTTCGGCGATGATCGGCGGGAAGTGCGCTCCGCCGAGCGGCGGGGTGCCCGCGGCCCAGGCCAGCGCCACGTCCGCGAGGGCCGCGCTGACTTCGGTGTGGTGCAGGTGGAAGACGTCGTCCGCCTCGGCGATCACGCCCTCGCGGGCAAGGAGCGCGCCGAACGCCCTGACCTTCTGGAAGAACCGGGTGGTGAACCAGTGCTCGCAGTAGAACTTGTGGTCCTCGACGAACGGGAACACCAGCCGGCACAGGCCGAGCATCTGGTCGAACGCCGCCTTCTCCTCCGCTGAGGTCAGCAGGTCACGGTAGCCGCCGGCGATCCGCTCCCGCTCCTGCACAAGCTGCGCCGTCGGCCGGGGCTTCAACGTGCCCGCGCGCACCGCGGCCACGTACCCGGGCAGCGCGGTGAACGGCACGGTCAGGTCGTCGTTCCAGCTCAGGTGGTGGTGGTAGAAGCCGTCGCCGGTGGACACGTGGAACCACGGGTCGCGCGCCCTGGCGAACTCGTCCAGCCACCGCGCGCCGGCCTGGCCGCGGGCTTCGAGCCCGGCGAGCACGTCCCCGGCCGCGCACCCCTCGGTGAACAGGTCGTCGACGCCGAGGTCGACGGCCAGCTTCGCGAGCGAGCGCAGCTCGTCGTCCGGCCGGTACATGATCACGTCGATGCCGGCCACCATCCGGCCGACGGTCTGGTCGCTGATCTCGGGGAACGCCTTGCTGCAGAACTCGAAGAACACGACGTAGGCGCCGTAGCCGAGCATCAGCATCTCGGTGTGGTGGTGCCACATCTTCGAGTACAGGGCCAGGCACTCGGCGAAGTTCTCCTGCAGGTAGTGGTTCTGCGCCACGCCCCTGGACTCGAAGACGACGTCAGGGTCCTCCCATTCGGGCAGTGCCGGGACCTCGATGGCCTCGATCCGCGCGATCAGCCCGCGCACCCGCTCCTTCCAGCCCTCGTACAGCGAGTCCCAGTTCTCGTAGTAGTGGCCCGCCCGGGGGCCGAACGCCTCCGCGCGCCGCCCGATCTCCGCTGGGTCAAGCACCGGGTTGGCGGTGATGTACACCCGGCCGTTCACGATCCGGTGCTCGATGCCGAGCGTGGTCGGGAACACGAACAGGCGAGCCGTGTTCGCGCCGATCGCCTGGTACGGGATCTCGGACGTGACCGTGTCGAAGGCCGGCATCGGCTCGGGGAAGTGCATCGAGTTGTAGAACCAGAAGCGCTTGTCGTCCGCTGGCTGGAACCGGGTGAAGTACTGGTACATGGAGCGCCAGTCCTCGGCGCCCGGCACGTCAGCTATCTGCGAGGGGAGCGGAAAGCCATCGTGTTCCATCGTCGGAACCCCCTGGATCGTTAATCTGGTCTTAGGCTGGGTAATCGGTCTGGGTGCGCGCGTAGTCGAGGAACGCGTCCAGGGACGACGGGTCGGCCATCGCGCTGGTGTTCGCTGCCTTCTCCAGGGGCGTGCCGAGCAGGATCTTGCGGACCGGCACCTCGAGCTTCTTGCCGGTCAGCGTCGTCGGGATGGCGGGCACCTGGATGATCTTGTCGGGCACGTGCCGCGGCGTGTACTCGCGCCGCAGCCGCGCCCTGATCTCGTTCTCGGTCTCCTGGCCGAGCGTGAGGCCGTCGGCCAGCTTGACGAACATCGGCATGAAGAACTGCCCGCCGGGCAGGTCGAGGTTGACCACGATCGCGTCGTCAACCTCGGGGATGCCCTCAAGGACCGTGTAGATCTCGGCCGTGCCGATGCGCACGCCGAACCGGTTGAGCGTCGCGTCGCTGCGGCCGAGCACCTGGGTGCTGCCGCGCTCGTTGACCCGGAAGAAGTCGCCTTGGCGCCACACGCCGGGGAAGTCGCCGAAGTACGTCGCCCGGTACCTGGTGTGCTCGTCGTCGTCGCCCCAGAACTTCACCGGCATCGACGGCATCGGCGCCGTGATCACCATCTCGCCGACCTCGTTGACCACCGGCTGGCCTTCCTCGTTGAAGGCGTAGGCCGCGACGCCGAGGTTGCGGTGCTGGTGCCAGCCGGCGTAGCAGGGCAGCGTCGGCGAGCCGCCGGTGAACCCGGTGCACACGTCGGTGCCGCCGCTGCCCACATGGCTGAACAGGTCGCGCTTGACGTTGCGGTAGAACCAGGCGCCGCATTCGGGAGACACCGGAGAGCCGGCCAGCATGATCGTCTTGAGCGCGGACAGGTCGTACTTGTCCTTGGGCACCACGCCGCGCTTGGCGAGCATGTCCGCGTACGCGGGACTGCCGCCGAACAGCGTCACCTTCGCCTGCGCCGCCATCCGCCACAGCGCGTCCGGTTCGGGGTAGCCGGGGTTCCCGTCGTACAGCAGCGGCTTCACGCCGATCAGCAGCGAGCTGACCAGGAAGTTCCACATCATCCAGCCGGTCGTGGTGTAGAAGAACAGCACGTCGCCGCGCTTGAGGTCCATGTTCAGCCGCTGCAGCTTGAGCTGCTCGATCAAGATCCCGCCGTGGCTGTGGGTGATGGCCTTGGGCAGTCCGGTGGTGCCGGAGGAGAACAAGATCCACAGCGGCATCCCGAACGGACCGTGGTGAAACTGGAACGCTTCCTTCTCGATCGCCGGGTGATCGAGCAGGTCGTGCCAGTTCCGCGCGGTCGGCGCGGGTGCCGGGACGTCACCGAACGGCAGGTAGATGACGTGCTCGATGCAGTCGAGCTCGCCGATGATCGCGGTGAGCTCGCCGCTGCGGTCGTAGTCCTTGCCGCCGTACCGGTAGCCGCCGGTGCAGATGAGCACCTTCGGCTGCAGCTGGCGGAACCTGTCGAGCACCCCGCGCCAGCCGAAGTCCGGGGACACCGACGTCCAGATCGCCCCGATGCTGGTCGCGGCGAGCATCGCCGTGACGGCCTCGGGGATGTTCGGCAGGCAGGAGGCGACCCGGTCGCCCGGCCCGACGCCGAGGCTCCTGAGCCTGGTGCCGAGGATCCTCACGTTCTTTCCCAGGTCGTCCCAGTACAGCGGGGTGACCGGGGTGGTCTCGGAGTGGTAGTACAGCGCGACCTCGCCCGGTCGCTCGGCGTGCAGCACGTTCTGCGCGTAGTTGAGGCTGACGCCGGGGAACCACTGCGCGCCCGGCATGGCCTTGCTGCCGAGCACCGCCGCCGGCGGGCTGTGCACGACGATGTCGTTGTAGTCCCAGATGGCCTGCCAGAAGCCCTCGAGGTCGGTCACGGACCACTGCCACAGCTCCGCGTACCCGGCGAAGTCCAGGCCCCGCGTCCGGTTGAGCCAGGCCATGAACGCCGTCATGTTCGCCTCGGCGATCCGGTCGGGCGACGGTGTCCAGAGCAGGTCGCCGGCCGAAACGGGGCGGTCAAGCGGGTCCTGGCTGGGTGCGGGCATGTCAACAGGATGGGCCTCTGCGCTCACACCGCAGAGGCTCGCATACGCGGTCGCTTCGAGGCAATGGCGAAGTGTCCCATTTCAGGCTCGGCTGTCTTGGTTGCTGGCCCCAACGCTACCTGCCCGGCCTGCATGTGTGACATGTACGGCACCGCGGGACGTGTATGATGCCATGGATGCGCATCGATTCGCTGACCGCCATCGACGTCCATGTGCACATCGAGGCCGACGGGCACGGCCGCTACTCGCTGGACTCCGAACTGCTCGCGGCCTCCGCGAGGTACTTCCGGGCCGACCACGACCGGTCGCCCGCGCTGGAGACGATCGCGGACATGTACCGGTCGCTGGCCATGGCGGCCGTCGTCTTCACGGTCGACGCCGGCACGTTCACCGGGCACCCGGCGCTGTCGAGCGAACAGATCGCCGAGCGGGCCGCCGCCTACCCCGACGTGCTGATCCCGTTCGGGTCGGTCGACCCGCTGCGCGGCGCGTCCGCGGTCCGGCACGCGCGGCGGCTGGTCACCGAGCACGGCGTGCGCGGTTTCAAGTTCCACCCGTCGCTGCAGGGGTTCTCCCCGGCCGACGCCGAGTTCTATCCGCTGTGGGAGGAGATCTCCTCGCTCGGCGTGCCCGCGCTGTTCCACACCGGCCAGACCGGGATCGGCGCCGGACTGCCCGGCGGGCGGGGGATCAAGCTGCGGCTTTCCGACCCGATGCTGCTCGACGACGTGGCGGCGGACTTTCCCTCGCTGACGGTGATCCTGGCGCACCCTTCGGTGCCCTGGGCGGACTCGGCGATCTCGATGGCGACGCACAAGTCCAACGTGTTCATCGACCTGTCGGGCTGGTCGCCGGCATACTTCCCGCCGGCCCTGGTGCGCGCGGCGAACTCCTACCTGCAGGACAAGGTGCTGTTCGGCACCGACTTCCCGCTGCTGACCCCGCAGCGGTGGCTGCGCGACTTCGAGGCGCTCGACCTCAAGCCCGCCGTCCGCGCCAAGATCCTCAAGGACAACGCCGTGGCGCTGCTCGGCCTGTCCGGGGACTGACCTGCGGCGCGCCGGGCTACCATGATCATCCACAGCCATGCATGTCTATGCGTGTCCGATTTGCGCAGGCCGGTGCGCCGGGCGCGATGGATGTGCACAGGTAATCCACTGCCGCGCCCGGCCTGGCCACAGACCGTGCCGGCGTTGCGCACAGGCCTGTCCACAGGTCCTGTGGACAAAGCCGGCCCGGCGCGCCCCGCGCACGGCAGGCTCCTGACTGCGTGACACCGAGGCCGATGAAACCGGCCAGGCACTCGGTGGCGGTGGTCGTCCGCGGCGCGGACGGCACGTTCCTGGTCGTGCGGCGCCCCGACGACCCGGACGACCCGCTGGCGGGGGCCTGGGGGCTGCCCGCGATCACCCTGCTGCCGGGCGAGGACGAGCGCGACGCCGTCGTCAGGGCGGGCCGGGCCAAGCTCGGGGTGGAGCTCACGCCGGGGCGCAAGCTCGGCGAGCTTGCCGCCGACCGCGGGGCGTACCTGCTGCGCCTGTCGGACTACGAGGCGACGGTCGCCGGCGGGACGCCGGCGGTGCCGCAGCCGGGCGCGTCGATGACGCAGTACGTGGACTGCGTGTTCACCGCTGACCCGGCGACGCTGGCCGGCGCGGCCGCGCGCGGCTCGCTGTGCGCGCGGATATTCCTCGAATCCTGCGACGGCGCCGAGCGGGACCGGGTGGCCGCCTTCCGGCGGCGGGCCGGCCTGACGCGCCTGGTCGACGTCCACACCCACTTCATGCCCGGCCGGCTGCTCGAGGCCGTGTGGGCGTACTTCGACAAGGCCGGGCCGCTGGTCGGGCGGCCATGGCCCATCAGGTACCGGGCGCAGGAGCAGCGCAGGCTCGACGTGCTGCGCGGGTTCGGCGTCCGGGCCTTCACGTCGATGCTCTACCCGCACAAGCCCGGCATGGCCCGCTCGCTCAACGACTGGGCCGCCGGCTTCGCCGCCCGCACGCCGGACTGCCTGCACACCGCCACCTTCTTCGCCGAGCCGGGCGCCGCCGGCGACGTGCGGCGCGCGATCGGGCAGGGCGCGCGGGTGTTCAAGTGCCACCTGCAGGTGGGCGGCTTCGACCCGAACGACCCGCTGCTCGACGACGTGTGGGGGCTGCTCGCCGAGGCCGGCATCCCGGTCGTGACCCACTGCGGGTCCGGCCCGGTGCCCGGCGCGTTCACCGGCCCGGGACCTGTCGGCGCCCTGCTCGCCAGGCACCCGGCGCTGCGGCTGGTGGTCGCGCACCTGGGCATGCCGGAGTATCCGGAGTTCCTCGACCTCGCGGGCCGGCATGACCGGGTGATGCTCGACACCACGATGGCGTTCACCGCGTTCGCCGAGGCCGCCAGCCCGTTCCCGCGCGCCGAACTGCCCCGCCTGCAAGCGCTCGGCGACCGCGTGCTGCTCGGCACCGACTACCCCAACATCCCGTACTCCTACCCGGACGCGCTCGAGGCCCTCGAGCGGGCCGGCTTCGGCGCCGCCTGGCTGCGCGCCGTCTGCCACGACAACGCCGCCGCGCTGTTCGCGCTCTGACACCTGCGCGGAGCCGACGTCACGCTGTGTGCTCGCCGTGCCGGTAAAGCCCGTGCCCGCGGGCGGTGAGCGGCGCTGCCCGCGGGCGTTTGCGCTGGCCAGAAGGACTTGAGAAGGAAATTTCGCGCCACAGGTCTGTTACCGAAGTGCCACGCAGTGTTACGGTCGGACTGGGATCACACAGATGCGGGGGGCTGCGCATGGTTGTCACCGAACTACTCAGCCAGCGTGCCGAACGGCCGGTCCGGCACGACTGGAGGAGGTCAGCCGCCTGCCTGACGGCGGATCCGGAGCTGTTCTTCCCGGTGTCCTCCGTCGGGCCCGCCCGCGCGGACATCGCGGCGGCCAAGGCGGTCTGCGGCTCGTGCCGGGTGCGCCGTCAGTGCCTGCAGTTCGCGCTCGCGACGCACCAGATGTACGGGGTATGGGGGGGCACGACCGAGGACGAACGCCGGCTGCACGTTCGCGAGCTGCGCGAGCGTGAGCGGAGCGCGGCGCGGGCCTAGGCCGGTGAACCAGCCGGACCGGGTGGAAACCAGATGGAGGGGGAGCCGGCGGCGTTCGGGGGACCGCCGCCGGCTCCCGCGCGCACCGTGCCGTACGCGGTCTGCGCAGTGGTCATGCTCGGTTCACCCGATCACTATGACGCGCGTCGTCCGGTCGCCAGGGCAGCGCTAAAGTTAGTTGCCGCAAGCAAACTTTCCGCTGCCCCCTGGGAGTCGCGCTGCCTGAGCTGAGCCGCCGGCGCCAGTACCTGGTGCTGGCCATCTGCTGCCTGAGCCTGTTCATCGTCGGGCTTGACGCGACGATCGTGAACGTGGCGCTGCCGTCGATCGGACGGGACTTCCGCGCGCCCGTCTCCGGGCTGCAGTGGACCGTCGACGCGTACCTGGTGGTGATCGCGAGCCTGCTGATGCTGTCCGGCTCGACGGCGGACCGGGTCGGCCGCCGCCGGGTGTTCCAGGCCGGCCTGGCGGTGTTCACGGCCGGCTCGCTGGCCTGCAGCCTGGCGCCCGGGCTCGGCTGGCTCGTCGCGTTCCGCGCGCTGCAGGCGGTCGGCGGGTCGATGCTCAACCCGGTCGCGATGGCGGCGGCGTGATGCCCCGCCAGATCCCTGCGCTCGCCTCCGACAGGCACATCGCGATTCCCCAGGGGCCCGCGGGCCGGCGGTTCCGGCTGGTGGTGCTGCTCATCTGCAGCTCGAGCCTGTTCATGACCTACCTGGACACCACGATCCTCAACGTGGCGCTGCCCACCCTGCAGACCGACCTGCACGCCAGCCTCGCCGAGCTGCAGTGGGTCGCCGACGCCTACCTGCTCGTGATCGCGAGCGTGCTGCTGTTCACCGGCTCGATGGCCGACCGGTTCGGGCGCAAGCGGCTGTTCATCGCCGGGCTCGCCGGGTTCAGCGCCGGGTCGCTGCTGTGCAGCCTCGCGCCGGACGTGGGCTCGCTCGTGGCGCTGCGGATGCTGCAGGCACTCGGCGGGTCGATGCTCACGCCGGTCTCGCTGTCGATCGTGCGCAACACGTTCACCGACGCGCGGGAACGGGCGCAGGCGCTCGGGATCTGGAGCGGGATCTTCGGGCTGGCGACCGCGTGCGGGCCCGTCGTGGGGGGAGTGCTCGTCAGCCAGGCCGGCTGGCGGTCGGTGTTCTGGGTGAACGTGCCCATCGGGCTGGCCATGATCGTCGCCGCCCGCAGGTACGTGCCCGAGTCGCGGGCGCCGCGCCCGCGCCGGGTGGACCTGCCCGGGCAGCTGCTGGTGATCGTCTTCCTGGGGTCGCTGACCTACGCCGTCATCCAGGGGCCGTCGCAGGGGTGGGCGTCGGCCTGGATCCTCGCGCTGTTCGCGGTGGCGGCCGTGGCGCTGGCCGCCTTCGTCCTGGCGGAGCGGCGGCGCGCCGAGCCGCTGCTCGAACCGCGGTTCTTCCGCAGCCTGCCGTTCACGGGCGCCAGCGTGATCGCGGTGCTGTCCTTCGTCGTGCTCGCCGGGTTCTTGTTCGTCACCATGCTGTACCTGCAGCAGGCGCAGGGCGACTCCCCGCTGCGGGCCGGCCTTGCGCTGCTGCCTGCCACGGTGGTGATGGCCGTCGCCGCGCCGGTGGCCGGGTCGCTGACCGGGCGGCGCGGGCCGCGGATCCCGCTGGTGGCCAGCGGCGTCTTGATGGCGGCCGGCTGCCTGCTGCTGCTGCGCCTCACGCCCGCGACGCCGTACTGGCGGCTGGCCGTCGCCTTCGCGGTGCTCGGCGCCGGCCTCGGGCTGGTCAACCCGCCGATCACCAACACCGGGGTCACCGGGATGCCGCCCGCCCAGGCCGGGGTGGCGTCCGCGGTCATCTCCGCGACCAGGCAGTTCGGCAGCGTCCTGGGCGTCGCGGTGCTCGGGGCCCTGCTCACCAGCGGCTACCGCGCCCGGCTCGGGGCCGGCCTGCCGCCCGCCGCCGCGCTCAGCGCGGCCACCGGCGTGCCGTGGCTGCTCGCCGCCGGGTGCGGCGCGCTGGTCGCGGTGACCGCCCTGGTGACGACGTCGGCGAGGGCGCGCGCCACCGCGCGCGCCGTCGCGGCCGGCGATTAGCCACGGATTGGTCACTCTGACGTTACGAGGGCGGGCGGCCCCCGCGCCCGCATGGACGCCCGCTGATGGTCTGCGCGCCCGGAATAGACCTGGCCGGCCTCGCGTTCTTTACCTCGCGTCGGTGCGTCAGTGTCCCCCGGGCTCAAACCACTGCCTTCATGGAATACCGTCCGGCTGGAGCCATGATGGGCCTTTCGCCGTGAGGCGACCTGCGCGCCGGCCATGGCACGCCCTCGCGAGCACACGCTCCCGGGGGCGCTGTCATATCAGCGGGTCCTGGCCGGCCTCCTCGGTGAACGACGTGGCGACCCTCACCTCTGGCCGCCGCACCTGTCGCCGTCGCCTGGATCGCGAGGGAAAAGCTCCGCGACCCTGAAGCTCCGCGCCCGCGTCACCGGCAGCACCCCCTGCGAGCGGCAGGTCCGCGGCAGGCTCTTCGCCTTCTGCGACTGGTACGCCCAGAACGAGCAGGTCACAGAACTGGCCACGCCCGCCCGCACCATCTCCCGCTGGGAAGGCGAGATCGTCACCGCCATCCTGACCGGTGTCACCAACGCCACCGCCGAAAGCCTCAACCGCCTCGCCAGACTCGAAGCCCGCCACGCCCACGGCTTCCGCAGCCCCGCCAGCCAGCGCCGCCGCGTCCGCATCGCCTGCACACGCGGCACCCGGCGACCGTTGACCCGGATCACCGGCGCTAAACGAAGAGTAACCAGATGACAGCACCACCACGGTCAACTTCGAAGACCCGGTAAGACCAAGCTCGTGCACTGTCAGGACTCCAACCGGCGCAAGGAGTTCCCCTGCACCGGGTTCACGTTCCCCGGGTACACCTTCCGGCCCCGCGCGGCCAGGGCAAAGAACGGGAGCATCTTCTGTTCCTTCCAGCCCGCGGTCGCCGTTCTCAGGCTCGCCTCCCGCGGCGCCCTGGCCGCACCACGACCATCGCCCTCAATTGCCCGTGATCACCGATGGATTGCCCGGGCACGGCATGAAGCCCTGCCTCGGCGCCGGCCGGACGGCCGGACGGCCGGGAACGTTTCCGCGGAAGCGCTTTGTGCGGATTTTCACAAGCACCGGGGGTCAGTGCGAGTCGCGGCCGACCTCATGGCCGCTGCCGCCGACGAGGAAGTCCAGGTCGGCGCCGCTGCTGGCCTGCTGGACGTGCTCGGTGTACAGCCATGTCCAGCCGCGGCGCGCGGCCGGCGGCGGGGCGGTCCACTGGGCGCGGCGGCGGTCGAGCTCGTCGCCGGGGACCTCCAGGGTCAGGGTGCGGGACGGCACGTCGAGGGCGATCCAGTCGCCGCCGCGGACCAGGGCGAGCGGGCCGCCGGCCGCGGCCTCGGGCGCGACGTGCAGCACCACCGTTCCGTAGGCGGTGCCGGACATCCGGCCGTCGCAGATCCGCACCATGTCCGTGACGCCGCGCCGCAGCAGCTTGGCCGGCAGCGGCACGTTGGCGACCTCGGGCATGCCCGGGTAGCCCTTGGGGCCGCAGTAGCGGATGACCAGCACCGTGTCCTCGTCGGCGTCGATGTCCGGGTCGGCGACGACCGCGTAGTAGGCCTCGGGGGAGTCGAACACCAGCGCCCGGCCGCGGTGCTTCATCAGGTGCGCCGAAGCCGCGGACTGCTTGATCACCGCCCCGTCCGGCGCCAGGTTGCCGCGCAGCACCGCGGTGCCGGTGCCCGCGGCCTGGAAGGGGTCGCCGGGCGCGCGGATGACGTCCCGGTTCCAGCACGGCGCGCCGGCCACGTTGTCCGCGACGGTGCGCCCGGTGACGGTGACCGCGGCGCCGTGCAGCAGGCCTGCCCCGGCGAGCTCGCGCATCACCGCAGGCAGCCCGCCCGCGTAGCAGAAGTCCTCCATCAGGTAGGCGCCGCTCGGCTGCAGGTTCACCAGCGTGGGCACGCCGCGGGCGAGGACGTCGAAGTCGTCGAGGGACAGCGGCACGCCGAGCCGCCCGGCCATCGCCAGCAGGTGGACCACGGCGTTGGTCGAGCCGCCGATCGCGGCGTTCACCCGGATCGCGTTCTCGAACGCCTCCCGCGTCATGATCGCCGACGGGCGCAGGTCCGCCTGCACCAGGTCGATGATCACCTGGCCGGCCCGCTGGGCGGTCTCGTAGCGGCGCGAGTCGGCCGCGGGCCAGGTGGCCGAATACGGCAGCTGCATCCCGAGCGCCTCCGCCATCGCCGCCATCGTCGACGCGGTCCCCATCGTCATGCAGTGCCCGTCGGACCGGGACATGCAGCCCTCGGCGAACGCGCACTCCTGCTGGGTCATCCGCCCCGCCAGCAGGTCTTCCTCCCACCGCCACACCGCGGTGCCCGAGCCGACGTCGGCGCCCTGGTACTTGCCGCTGAGCTTCGGGCCGCCGGTGACCATGATCGCCGGCAGGTCGGTGCTCGCCGCCGCCATCAGCAGTCCCGGCGTCGTCTTGTCGCACCCGGACAGCAGCACCACCCCGTCGAGCGGGTTGGCGCGCATCAGCTCTTCGGCCTCCATCGCCAGCAGGTTCCTGTACAGCATCGCGGTCGGCCGCAGCAGCGTCTCGCCGAGCGCCATCGCGGGGAACTCCAGCGGGAACCCGCCGGCCTGCCAGACCCCGCGCTTGACCGACTCCGCGACCCGGTGCAGGTGCACGTTGCACGGCGCCAGTTCCGACCACGTGGTCGCGATCCCGATCACCGGGCGGCCGTCGAACACCTCGGGGGTGAACCCCTGGCTCCGCATCCACGACCGGTGGTTCATCCCGGCCCGTCCCGTCGCGGCGAACCACGCGGAGCTTCGCCTGCCAGCATTAACCGTCATAGCTGTCTATCTAACGGGGCTCCGCCCCCGCCCGGCAAGCCGGTCAGGCGGCCGCCTGCTCGCCGTGGATGTACTTCCCGCCCCGCAGGAGCGAGGCGACAGCGGCGACCAGGCAGGCCGCGATGGCGAAGTCGAAGGCCACCGACAGGCCCTGGCCGAAGGCCGGGGTGATCAGGGACGGGAAGAAGCCGCGTCCGGTCAGGTAGGCGGCGTGAGCCGCGGGCAGGCGGGCGATCGCCGGCCCGAGCAGCGTCTGGGCCGGGTTGTAGCCGAGCAGGGAGGCGAACAGCACCGACACCGGCGGCAGGGCCGCCACCCTGGCGGCGTCCGCGGCGGGCACGCCCTGGGCGGTCAGCCCGTGCAGCAGGGCCGACGGCAGCGTCGTCGCCAGCCCCAGGATGATCAGCGTGAAGAAGATGCCGATGGACAGCACCATGGATGAGTTCTGGAACGTGGCGGACATGCCGGACCCGACGCCGCGGCGCTGCGGGGGCAGGCTGTTCATGATGGCGGCCCGGTTCGGGGAGGCGAACAGGCCCATGCCGATCCCGTTCAGCAGCAAGATGAGCGCGAACTGCCAGTACACGAAGTTGACCGGCAGGACCTCAAGCAGCCAGAACGAGGCCGCGGCGACCAGCATGCCGCCGGTCGCGAACGGGCGCGCGCCGAAGTGGTCCGACAGCCAGCCCGACACCGGCCCGGCGAGCAGGAAGCCGGCCGTCAGCGGCAGCATGTAGATGCCGGCCCACAGCGGGGTCTGGCTGAAGGCATATCCGTGCCGGGGCAGGTAGATGCCCTGCAGCCAGATGATCAAGATGAACATCAGCCCGCCCCGGCCGAGCCCGGACAGCAGGCCGGCCAGGTTGCCGGCGCTGAACGCCCGGATGCGGAACAACTCCATCCGGAACATCGGGTGCCGCACCCGGGTCTCGATCAGGCAGAACGCGACGAGCAGCGCCACCCCCCCCGGCCATCGCGGCGATCACCCAGGGATTGGCCCAGCCCATGGTGTGCCCGTCGTAGGGCTCGATGCCGTAGGTGATGCCGGTCAGCACCGCGATCAGCCCTAAATAACAGGGGGCTTGCCCGCGGCAGGGCCGACGGTCCCGGCCGCTGGTGCCCGTGGTCCCTTGACGATCGAGGCGCGCCAGCGCCTGGCCACCGGCCGTTCGGGCTAAAGATCTGGGAACAGTGATTTCTTCGGTTATCTCGGCTCCCAGGCCGCCGTCATCACCTCGATGCGGTCGCCCGCCGCGAACTGTCCCTGCCCGGCCGGGACCGGCCACCACGCGTCGGCGCGCGCGAGCCGGCTGACCGATCCCGCGCCGTGGCCCTCGGCCGGCACGGCCACCGGGGCGCGACCGGGCGCGGCGCGCAGCGACACGGGGACCCAGTCCTCCACGCCGGGCGGGGAGGACCAGTCGCACCCGAGCCTGGCCGCCAGCGGCGCCCGGTCCGGCCCGCCGCTGCCCGCGAGCCTGGCCAGCAGCGGCGCGGCGAACAGCTCGAAGATCACCGCGGCGGCCAGCGGGTAACCGGGAACCCCGATCGCGGGCACCGTCCCCGCCGACCGCGACTGGCCGGGCTTGACGTGGCCGAGCAGCGCCGGGTGGCCGGGCCGGACCGCGACGCCGTGCACGGCGACGCCGCCGGCCTGCGCCAGGACGGTGGCCGCGTAGTCGCCGCGCCCGCGGCTCGAGCCGGCCAGGACGAGCACCAGGCCGGCCGCGGACGCGGCCTCCCGCACCGCGGCGGCGAGCACGTCGGGGTCGTCGGGCTGCACGCCGGTGACCTCAGGGACGGCGCCGGCCTGGGCGGCCAGCGCGGCGAGCATGACCGAATTGCTGTCGGTGAACTCGCCGGGCCCCGGCACCGAGCCGGCCGGCCGGATCTCGTCCCCGGTGGGGATGATCGCGACGACGGGCCGCCTGGCTACCGCGATGGCCGCGTACCCGGCGGCCGCGGCCGCGCCGAGGTCCGCCGCCCGCAGCCGGCGGCCCCGCGCGACGAGCACCTGGCCGGCCTGGAAGTCCTCCCCGGCGGCGCGCACGTTCCTGCCCCTGGCCGCCGGGCCGGCGACCAGGGCGCCGCCGTCGGGGCGAAGCTCCACCCGCTCGCGCTCCACGACGGTGTCGGTGCCCGCGGGCAGCGGGTCGCCGGTGTCCACCCAGGACAAGGCGGCGGCCGGCAGCCGCACCCGGCCGCCGCCGGCCTGCCCGGCGCCCAGGCTGGCGGAGGCGACCGCGATCCCGTCCATCGCGGCGCAGGCGGCCAGGGGCGACGGCCACCGGGCGCGCACCGCCGCCGCCGTCACCCTGCCGAGCCCGGCATGCAGCGGCACCTGCTCCGCGACCGGCTCGGCATGCCACCCCGCGGCCGCGCAGGCGGCCACCCACTGGGCGTAGGCGGCCCGCGGGCCGGGATGGCTGCCGCTGCCGGTCATGTATGACATGCTCCCATGCCCGCCCAGGTCAGGTGAGGAGCCGGTCCGCGCCGGCGTAGACGTTCATCGACGGCCCGCGCAGGAAGCCCGCGAGCGTGAGCCCGGTCTCCTCCGCCAGCGAGACGGCCAGCGAGGACGGCGCGGACACCGCCGCGAGCAGCGGGACGCCGGCCAGCACCGCCTTCTGCGCCAGCTCGAACGAGGCGCGGCCGCTGACCAGCAGCGCGCAGCCGGCCAGCGGCAGCCGCCCGGAAAGCAGCGCCCACCCCACGATCTTGTCCACGGCGTTGTGCCTGCCCACGTCCTCGCGGACGACCACCACCTCGCCCGAGGCGGTGAACAGGCCGGCCGCGTGCAGGCCCCCGGTGCGGGAGAACACCCGCTGCGCCGAGCGCAGCCGGTCAGGAAGGCAGGCGAGCACGGCGGGAGAAAAACGCGTCTGGTCGGCGGACAGCGCGAACCGCGGCAGCACGCAGATGTCCTCGATGCTCGTCTTGCCGCACACCCCGCAGGCGCTCGTGGTCAGGAAGTTGCGCCGGGCGCCCGCGGTGAGCGCCACGCCGGACGCCAGCGACACGTCGGCGACGTTGCCGAGTCCGTCGTGGTCGCCGTCGTGGCCGCACGAGGCGCCGTCGCAGAGCCTGATCCCGGCGATGTCGGCGGGGGAGCGCACCACTGCCTCGCCGACCAGGAACCCGGCGGCGAGCTCGATGTCGTCGCCCGGGGTCCGCATGGTCATCGTCAGGGCGGTGCCGTCTACCCGGATGCCGAGCGGCTCCTCGGCCGCGAGGAAGTCCGCCCGGGACGAGGTCTGCGGCGGCCCGTCGGCAGCCACAGTCACCCGGAGCACCCGCCGTCTCTCCGTGCGCCCGGACAAATTGCCCGCCTCTCCGCTTGGTGTCCGCGCCAGCCAGCGCGAACGGCTGATTTGTCACAATGGATCATCCGTTAGGCCAAGCGTACGATCCTCAGTAGAGGGTTGAGTCGCGAGGAAGGTGCGATCGGTGAAAAAGCAGGTACGGCTGACGGAGCCGCTCGTCCGTGTGAACGGTGAGCTGCGGCCGGCGAGCTGGGACGAGGCTCTTGACCGGGCCGCCGCCGGTTTCGCGATCGCCAGGCAGCATGACGCCACCAAGTCGTTCGGGATGTTCAGCTGCTCCAAGGCGACCAACGAGATGAACTACGCGGCGCAGAAGTTCACCCGCGC
Source organism: Actinomycetota bacterium (assembly GCA_027314595.1). GTDB lineage: Bacteria > Actinomycetota > Actinomycetes > Streptosporangiales > Streptosporangiaceae > Trebonia. The sequence goes on from DAHVAN010000479.1 coordinate 16,959, forward strand.
CGTCATGGGCAGCAACAACATCGACAGCTGCAACCGTACTTGACACGCCCCTAGCGTCGCCGGTCTGGCGGCAGTGTTCGGGGCTGGTGGCGGCACCAGCTCTTACCGGGAGGCGGAAGACGCCGACCTCCTGGTCCTGTGGGGCTCGAACGCGCGTGAGGCGCACCCGATCTTCTTCCACCATGTCCTGAAGGGGCTGCGCAACGGCGCCCGGATGTACGCGGTGGACCCGAGGCGCACCTCCTCGGCCCAGTGGGCGGACGCCTGGCTCGGCATCCACGTCGGGTCCGACATCTCGCTCGCCAACGCGGTCGGCAACGAGATCATCAGGGCCGGCCTGGTCAACGAGGCGTTCATCCAGCGCTCGACGACCGGGTTCGACGCCTACGCGCAGGCCGTGGCCCCGTACACGCTGGAGCGGGCCGAGCGCGACTGCGGCGTGCCCGCCGCGCTGATCAGGCAGCTCGCGCACGACTACGCGCGGGCGGACCGGGCGCAGATCTGCTGGACGCTCGGCATCACCGAGCACCACAACGCGACCGACAACGTGCTCGCGCTGATCAACCTGTCGCTGCTGACCGGGCACGTCGGCAGGTACGGGTCCGGGCTCGTCCCGCTGCGCGGGCAGAACAACGTGCAGGGCGGCGGCGACATGGGGGCCATCCCCAACAAGCTGACCGGCTTCCAGGACGTCGAGACGGACGCGTCGGCCCGCGCCAGGTTCGAGAAGGCGTACGGGGTCGCGCTTCCCCCGAGGAAGGGCATGCACCTGTCGCAGATGTTCGAGGCGATGGAGGAGGGCGGGCTCACCGCCTGCTACATCATCGGCGAGAACCCGGTCCGCTCCGAGGCCGACACCGGCCGGACCCGCAAGCTGCTCGAAGGCCTGCAGCACCTCGTCGTGCAGGACATGTTCCTCACCGACACCGCGGCCGTCGCGGACGTCGTGCTGCCCGCCACGGCCACCTGGTGTGAGTCCGACGGAACGGTCACCAGCAGCGAACGGCGGGTGCAGCGGGTCCGCAAGGCGCTCGAGCCGCCGCCCGGGGCCAGGGACGACATCGAGATCATCTGCGAGATCGCCCGCCGCCTCGGCGCGGACTGGGGCAGCCCGGCGGCCGAGGATCTGTGGAACGAGCTGCGCGCGCTGTCGCCGATGCACGCGGGCATGAGCTACCGGCGCCTGGAGGAACTGGGCGGCATCCAGTGGCCGTGCTACGGCGAGGACCATCCGGGCGAGTTGTTCCTGCACTCCCGGCTGTGGGAGGAGGACGAGGGAAAGCGCGGCAACCCGGCGCCGTTCACGGCGGTGCGGCAGGAAGGCCCGGTGGACGAGCTGTCGGAGGAGTTCCCGATCCGGCTCACCACCGGCCGCCGGCTTGACTCCTTCAACACCGGCGTGCAGTCCGGGCAGTACGCGACGCCGATCAGGCGGCCGGAGTCGATCAACCTGTCGCCGGAGGACGCGGCCCGGCTCGGCTGCGCCGAGGGCGAGGTGGTGACGGTCTCCTCGCGGCGCGGCTCGCTCGCCGCGCCCGTGCACGTCGACACCCAGCTGCGGGCCGGCCTGGCCTTCATGACCCTGCACTTCCCCGAGCAGGTGGAGACCAACGTGCTGACGCTGGACGCCTGGGATCCCAAGTCGGGGACCGCGGAGTTCAAGGCCACCGCGATCCGGGTGGACAAGCTGCCGGCCGGTTCGCGCCAACAGGAAAGCAAGGTGGGTGCGTAGTGGACCTGCGGTTCGGGGCAACGGCGCCCGCGACCGAGCAGGAGCGGGCGGCGATCGCGTCGGTGCTCGGGCCGCCGGACACCGGCTGGGACGGCGGCAAGCGCACGACCGCCGACGGGTACGCGGCGTTCGGCGGCCACGCCGCGCGCGCCAGGCGCCACCTGCTCATCCCGGCCCTGCACGCGCTGCAGGACCGGGTGGGCTGGATCAGTCCCGGCGCGCTCGACCACGTCTGCGAACGGCTCACGGTCGCGCCGGCCGAGGCGTACGGCGTGGCCTCGTTCTACGCCCTGTTCCGCACCACGCCGTCGCCGGGCGCGGTCGTGCACGTCTGCGACGACCTGGCCTGCCAGGCCGGCGGCGCGCAGGAACTGTGCGAGCAGATGCGGCGGCGCTTCGGCGCGGAGGGCACCCAGGCCGCCTTCAACGGCGCCGGCCTCACCTGGCAGCGCAGCCCGTGCCTGGGCCAGTGCGACCGGGGCACCGCCGCGCTCATCCAGCACGCGGGCACCGAGCCCTCGCGCCTGGGGCTGGCGCCGGCCGACCCGGACCGGATATGGCAGGCGCTGCAGGCCGGGACGCCCGCAGGCGCCGCGGGCCCGCCGCTGGTGCCGCAGCTCGAAGACCGGTCATCCCGAACGCTGCGCTTGCTTCGCCGGGTAGGTCAGGTCGACCCCGCCTCCCTCGGCTCCTACCGGGCGGCGGGCGGGTATCAGATGCTCAGGCGCGCCGTCGCGCTCGGCCCGCAGGGCGTGCTGCGCGAGGTCAGGGACGCCAAGCTGCTCGGCCGCGGCGGCGCGGCGTTCCCCACCGCGGTCAAGTGGGAGGCCGTCGCCGCCAATCCGGTCCGGCCGCACTACGTCGTCTGCAACGCCGACGAGTCCGAGCCCGGCACCTTCAAGGACCGGGTGCTCATGGAGCAGGACCCGTACGCCCTCGTCGAGGCGATCACGATCATGGGATACGCGTGCGGCGCCGACCAGGGCTACATCTACATCAGGGGCGAGTACCCGCTGGCCGAGGCGCGGCTGCGGAACGCGGTCGGCCAGGCGCGCGCCCGCGGGTTCCTCGGCGGGGACGTGATGGGCGCGGGCTTCGGCTTCGACATCGACGTCAGGCGCGGCGCCGGGGCCTACATCGCCGGCGAGGAGACCGCGCTCATCAACTCGATCGAGGGCAAGCGCGCCGAGCCGCGCAACAAGCCGCCGTTCCCCGCGCAGTCGGGCCTGTTCGGCAAGCCCACCGCGATCAACAACGTGGAGACGCTGCTGTCGGTCCTTGAGGTGCTGCGGATCGGCGGGCCGGCCTTCGCCGCCATCGGGACGGAGCACTCGACCGGCACCCGGCTGTTCTGCCTGTCGGGGTCGGTGCGCCGGCCCGGGCTGTACGAGCACGAGTTCGGGGTCACGCTGCGCGAGGTGATCGAGGCGGCGGGCGGCGTCACCGGCGGGCGGCCGCTGCGGGCCGTGCTGCTCGGCGGCGCGGCGGGCTCGTTCGTCGGCCCCGGCGCGCTGGACACCCCGCTGACGTTCGAGGCGATGCGCGCGATCGGCGCCACGCTGGGCTCCGGCGTGGTGCTCGTGCTCGACGACAGGGCCGACATCACGGCCCTGCTGCGGCGGATCACCCAGTTCTTCCGCGACGAGTCGTGCGGGCAGTGCGTGCCGTGCCGGGTCGGGACCGTCCGCCAGGAGGAAGTCCTGGCCAGGATGGCGCGCGGCGCCCCGCTCGGCTCGGTCGCCGCCGAGCTGGCCCTCCTTGACGACATCGGCTGGGTGACCAGGGACGCCTCGATCTGCGGCCTGGGCCAGACGGCGGTGACCGCCGTCCAGTCCGCCGTGCGGCTGGGCCTGATAGGAAACGGGCCTGATCGGGACCAGGGAGAACTGACATGACCGAGGTGTTCCTGCAAGGCCCGAGGCGGCTGGTCGACGTGACCGTCGACGGGCAGGCGGTCCGCGTCCCCGAGGGCGCCACCTTGCTCGACGCCTGCCGTCAGCAGGGCATCGACACGCCCACGCTGTGCTATCTGGAGAACCTGACGCCGGTGAACGTGTGCCGGGTATGCGTGGTGGAGGTCGAGGGATCGCGGACCCTGGTGCCGTCCTGCTCGCGCCGGGCCGAGCCCGGCATGATCGTGCACACCGACTCCCGGCGCGTGCGCACCAGCCGGAAGATGGTCCTGGAGTTCCTGGCCTCCTCCGCCGACCTGACGCTGGCCGGGCCGCAGGTGCGCGGCTGGATGTCCCGGTACGGGGTGGACGCCGGCCGGTACGGGCCGGCCGCCCCCGACCAGGCGGCGGGCTCGCGGGACGCGACCCGCCCCGGCGAGCACCACGCGGCCGACGGCGCCCTGGCGGCCACCGTCAGGCAGCCGGCCAAGTACGACAACGAGAGCTACGTCCGCGACTACTCGCGCTGCATCCTGTGCTACAAGTGCGTGGAGGCGTGCGGGGAGGACGCGCAGAACACCTTCGCGATCGCCGTGGCGGGCCGCGGGTTCGACGCCAGGATCTCCACCGAGTTCGACGTGACCCTGCCCGGCTCGGCCTGCGTGTACTGCGGCAACTGCATCGGGGTCTGCCCGACCGGCGCGCTGATGCCGGCCAGCGAGTACACCATGCGCCAGGCAGGAACCTGGGACGAGTCCAGGCAGACCGTCACGACCACCATCTGCCCGTACTGCGGGGTTGGCTGCAACCTCGAGCTGCACGTCCAGGACAACACGATCGTGAAGGTGACCTCACCCCTGGAGCACGATGTCGGCCACGGCCACCTGTGCGTCAAGGGCCGCTTCGGCTTGGAGTTCGTCCAGTCGCGGCGCCGCGAGGAACAGGCCGGCCCGCGACCTCAGGCGGTCTGAGTCTGAGGCGGCGGTACGGTTCCGATCCTTTTGGCCTGTCCGCCAGGTGCGGCAGGCCCGCACGCCCGCGTTCCCGGCAACCGTGCCCGCGCCGCAACCGTGCCCGCGCCGCAACCGTGCCCGCGCCGCGGGCGGCCCGGGCGTCCGGCGCGCACCCGGTCCC
>DAHVAN010000480.1 GCA_027314595.1 Actinomycetota bacterium
CCGATCCGGGACACTCGCACGGCCGGCAGGGCCGTATTCGAGGGCCGCGCGAAAAGTGTCCGGAACCAGCGGAAAGAATCCGGCTCGATCCTGTCAAACCGGCACGCACCCTGCGACAACTCAGGATGAATGAAGCTCAGTAACTACCGCCCCGACCTTCCCCCGCGCACCTGGGAGTTCATCCGTGGGCTGCGCGGCGGCACCGCCCTGTTCACCATGCCGGCCGGGCCCATCAAGTGCGCCGGCGCCCCGCAGAAGATCGCCTACCTGGCCGCCGACTGGTGGCGCTCCCAGGGCGTCCTCGACCGCACCCGGGTCATCCTCGTGCTGCCCACCGCGGTCATGTTCAGCCAGCCCGACTGGGCGAAGGTGCTGGAGGGCGTCGCCGCGGGCTACGGCATCGAGGTCCGCAAGGAGTCCCAGCTCACCGAGGTTGACGGCGAGGGCAAGCGGGCCGTCATCTCCGACACCAAGGCCGGCGCCAAGGAGACCATCGAGTACGACATCCTGCACGCCACCCCGCCGCAGAGCGCCCCCGACTGGCTCAAGGCGACACCGCTGGCGGACCCGGCGAGCCCGTTCGGCTACGCCCGGGTCGATAAGCACACCCTGCAGAGCCCGGACTGGCCCACCGTCTTCGCCCTCGGCGACGCCTCCAACCTGCCGACCTCCAAGACCGGCGCCGCCGCGCGCAAGCAGGCATCGGTGCTTGTGACCAACCTGCTCGCCGCCATGAACGGCCGCCCGCTCACCGCGCGCTACGACGGCTACACGTCCTGCCCGCTCGTCACCTCCAGGAACAGGATGCTGCTCGCCGAATTCGACTACGACCTCAAGCGAACGCCCAGCTTCCCGTTCATCAACACCCTCAAGCCCCGCTACGACATGTGGCTGCTCAAGCGGTACGGGCTGCCGGCCCTTTACTGGCACCTGATGCTCAAAGGCCGCGCCTAGCCGGGCGATCGCCGCGAAGCGTCCCCGCCAGGCGCTCACCTGACGGCGAGCCGGGCCAGCACAGGCACCTTCACCGCGTCGAGAAGCAGGGTGGCCACGCCGACCGCGCCGAGCAGCACCAGGACGTAGCCGAGCGGGATGGGCGTCATCAGGACGCCAAGCGACGCCAGGATCACCACGGCCGTCAGGTCGGCGGCGGTGGCGGCGAGCATCCAGGTGCTTGGCCGGGACCGCCACAGGTGGCGGCGTTCCCTGACCAGGTAGACGGTGGCCTGGCCGGTGGCCGCCAGCATGACGAACACCAGCGTCTGGGTGGCGGCCAGGCCGAGCCCGAGCACGTCGCGGCCGACATAGAAGGTGCCGAACGACACCGCCAGCCACGGCGCCGCGATGCCAAGCGCGACCAGCGACAGGGCCGGCACCCGCCACCGGTCCGGGCGGGCGGAGTAGCTGACGTTGTCGGTGGCCAGCGACATGGTCACGAAGTCGTTGGCGAACAGCAGCAGCAGCACCAGCCGCGGGGTGGTCACGAACTGCCGGGTGGCAAGCAGGCCCAGCCCGAGGAACAGGGCCACCTGGAACGTCTTGACGATCTTGTTGAGGGTGTAGGTGAGCATCCGCTGGTAGACCCGCCGGCCGGTCTCCACCGCGGCCACGATGTTGGCCAGGCCCTGATCGGTGAGGACCACGCTGGCGGCCGACTTGGCCACGTCGGTGGCGGCGGCGACCGCGATCCCGACCTCGGCGCGGCGCAGCGCGGGCGCGTCGTTGACTCCGTCGCCGGTCATGCCAGTCACGTGCCCGGCCCGCTGTGCCCGTTCGACCAGGCGGAGCTTGTCCTCGGGCAGCACCCCGGCCAGCACGTCGAAGTCCAGGCCCGCCTCCGGCGCCGAGGGGCGCCCGCGAGGACCGGGCGGTTCCCGCAGCGTCCCGGTCCGGCCGGCGCGGGTGCCGATCCCGACCTGGCGGGCCACCGCCTCGGCGGTGGCCGCGGTGTCGCCGGTGACCATGATCACCCGGATGCCCAGCGCGGTCAGGCGGGCGATCAGCGCGGCGGAGTCCGGGCGCGGCGGGTCGGCCAGCGTGATCAGGCCCGCCAGTTCCAGCCCCGGCCGCCCTGAGCCCGCCGCCCCTGAGGGCGCCGCCCCCGGAGCCGCCCCTGAGGCCACGGCCAGCACCCGGGCGCCGCCTGCCGCCATCGCCGCCACGTCCCCGCCCACCTCGGGGGAGCCCTCGGCGAGGGCCGCGACCGTCTGCGGTGCGCCCTTGATCACCCGTACCCGCGTCCCGTCGTGCCCGATCACGGCCTCCGAGCGCTTGATAGCCGGGTCGAAGGGGGTGAACGACAGCCGCGCCGCCGGCGCCGCGGCTCCGGCCGATCGCGCGGCCGCCAGGATCGCCAGGTCGATCGGGTCCTGGGTGGCGTCATCGGAGGCGGCGGCGGCCAGGGCGAGCACCTGGCTCACGTCCGCCTCGCCGTACGGGCGCACCGCGGTCACCGAGAGCTTGTTGGCGGTGATGGTGCCGGTCTTGTCGGTGCACAGCAGGTCCATCGCCGCGGCCTCCTCGATCGCCGACAGGCGGGTGACGAGCACCCCGGCCCGGGCCAGGTCCGCGGCCCCCAGCGCGGTCGCCAGGGTGAAGGTGGCCGCCAGCGCCACCGGCACCGAGGCGACCACAAGGATCAGCACGAACGGCAGCAGTTCCCGCATCGGCAGGTCGGTGACGATCCCGTACGCCAGGATCGCCACCACCAGGGCGCCGTCCATCGCCAGCAGCGCCCACACCACCCGGAAGATCGTCTGCTCCAGGTGGCTGACCGTCCTCGCGGTCCTGACCAGCTCCGCGGTCCGCCCGTAATAGGTCGCCGCCCCTGTCGCGGTCACCGTGCCGGTCGCCTCGCCCCGGCGCAGCAGCGACCCGGCGAACAGCCGCCCGCCCGGCCCGGCCTGCGCCTGCGCCGACTCCCCGGTCAGCACCGACTGGTCGGCCCACACGGTCCCCTCGGTCACCGTCACGTCCGCCGGCACGATGTCCCCCAGCCGCACGTGCACCAGGTCGCCTGGCACCAGCTGCCGGGCGTCAGTCACCTGCCAGCGCCCGTCCCGGCGCACCCGGGCGCGCACCTGCAGCCGCTGCCGCAGCAGGGCCAGCGCGCCCTGCGCCCTGTCCTCCTGCGCGAAGCTCAGCACGGCGTTGAATACCACGAGCAGCGCGATGATCACCGCTTCGGCGGCCTTGCCCGCGGCGATCTCCAGCACGATCGCCGCCTCAAGCATCCACGGCACCGGGCCCGACAGCCTGCTCGCCAGCGCACGGACCCGGTGCCGGCGCTCGGTTCCGATCTCGTTCGGTCCGTAACGCGCCAGCCTGGCCGCCGCCTCCGCGCCCGGCAGGCCCTCGTTCTGGGCGCCGTCCTCGACCACGCTCATCGTGCAAGCCGCTCCCGTCGCCTGGTTCCCGCGCCGTGACCAGCCCGGCACGGTCGCCGCGCCGCCGCGACCGCCGCCGCTCCATACAGCCTGACCCCGGCAGGGCGGACCCGGCAGGGGCGAAGGTCCCGCGGGCCCGTTCCCCGCGCCCCCCGGCCTGCCCCGGCGTGAGCTGGTGCGGGACCTTCGCCCCTGGCAGCGGGCCATCAGCGGCGGCACGCTAGGACAGGAGGTGCCGGGCATGGCTGGCCGGATCGTGGTGGGCGTTGACGGGTCGCAGGGGTCGAGCCGGGCACTTGCCTGGGCGGCGGCGGAAGCGGCGGCGCGGGAAGCCGTGCTCGAGCCCGTGATCGTCTGGCAGAGCCCGTACGACTACGGCGAGCTGCGCTACGTCCCCGTGGACGAGGACGAGCTGGCAGACAGGGCGAGGAAACGCCTGGATGAGGCGCTCGCCGAGGTGGGCGGCGAGGCCTCGGTCACCGTGACGGGCCCGCTCGTGGTGCGCGGCGACGCGGCCCAGGTGCTGTGCGAGCGGTCAGCGGGCGCGGACCTGCTCGTGGTGGGGTCACGCGGCCATGGCGGCTTCGCGGGGCTGATGCTGGGCTCGGTGAGCACCAAGTGCGCCCACCACAGCCGCTGTCCGCTGGTCATCGTCAGGGACGGCAGAACAGGCCATGACTACAGCCTTGTCAGGCGGATCCTGGTGGGGGTCGACGGCTCGGACGGGTCACGCCAGGCGCTGGCCTGGGCGGCGGAGCAGGCGGCGCGGCGCGGCGCGGCGGTCGAGGCTCTGCAGGTGTGGCGGGACCCGTACGGCGGCGAGATGAGCCTGGAGTTCGACGTGGAGCATTTCCGCGAGGACCGCCAGGTCTTGCTCGGACATGTCAGGGACCGGCTTGCCGCGACCGTCGCGCAGGCGACGGCCCATCGTCCCGGCCTCGAGGTCGTCCCGGTCCTCATCCAGGGCGACGACCCGGCGCGGCTGCTGTGCGAGCGGTCGGCGGACGCGGATCTGCTGGTTGTCGGGTCACGCGGGCACACCGGGTTCATCCGGCTGCTGCTCGGCTCGGTTGGCACCTCGTGCGCGCACCACAGCAAGTGCCCGGTCGCGATCATCCCGAAGGCCGGCCGGAAGGACGAGGACGAGGCCGGCCACGGCGCGTGAGCGGGCGGGCCAGGCCGCTGCCGGTGCTGCGCGGTACGGTCTTTGTCATGGTTAGGAGACCGGACGAGGACGGGGCGTACGCCCTTTACCTGGGCGACGCGCTGGACGTGTATGGGCACTGGCCTGCCCCGGCCACCATCATCAGTGATGGCGCGTACGGGGTTCGAGGCTTTCACGGCGACACGACCGGACCTGACGGGCTGGCTGAGTGGTATCGGCCACATGTCCAGGAGTGGACTAGGGCAGCTCTCCCGGCGACAACGCTCTGGTTCTGGAACACCGAAGTCGGCTGGGCAACCGTGCACCCGCTTTTCGTGGCCCATGGGTGGGATTATGTACAGGCCGTGACGTGGGACAAGGGACTGGCGCACATAGCAGGGAATGTCAACGGAAAGACTATCCGGCGGTTCCCGGTTGTGACCGAGGTATGCGTTCTGTACCAACGACGTCTCGAAGTACACGGACCGGATGGTCCGATGCCCGTGCAGCAGTGGCTCCGCCATGAATGGCAGCGTTCAGGTCTCCCGCTCCATAAAGCCAACGAGGCCTGCGGGGTGAGAAATGCCGCGACTCGGAAGTACCTGACCCAGGACTGGCTATGGTACTGGCCTCCCGGGTTCATGATAGAGCGCCTCGCTGCTTACTCGAACGACCACGGCGCCGAGTCGGGCTGGCCATATTTTTCGATCGACGGCAAAGCAGCGGTCACAGCCAAGGAATGGGACTCGTTGCGTTATCACTGGAATCACGCGCACGGCGTCACGAACGTTTGGAGCAGACCGCCGCTGCATGATGGTGAGCGCTTGAAAGGCACCATGCGCCGAGCCGCGCCGCGCGTTTACAAGCCCACAAGCGCGAGTGCCGCGCATCTGAACCAGAAGCCATTGGAGTTCATGGAGCGCATTATCTGCGCGGCAACCCAGCCAGACGACATCGTATGGGAGCCGTTCGCCGGCCTGGCGTCAGCCTCGGTGGCGGCGGTCGCGCTTGGGCGCAGGCCCTATGCGGCGGAGATAGACCGTTACTTCGCGGAGCTCGCAGATGAGCGCCTGCGACTGGCCGTGAGTGAACGGGACGTCGCGGCCGAGGGTGATGTCGCCGCAACCTAGTGCCGCGGCGGACCGTGGCTGTGCAGGACCTGGCCGTGGCCGGGAATAATGGCGGTCGCGTCCTTGCCTATACGCACAGGGGTATTGGCAAGGACATCTGTTCGGTCACGCGACAACAGGAGGTGCGTGATGGGGCCAGATCCAGTCGCAGGTGCCGGCGCTGACATGCGGCACGATTACCTGCGCACGAGCTGCGGGCGGGAACTCACGGTAGGCAGGCTCGCTCTCGGCGACGCCCACCATCCCGCCGCACGGGTCTTCGTCGACCTGGGACAGTGCTCCGGCTGCGAAGGCACCGAGTGGGCAGGCCTCACCGTGGCCGAGGCGCGGCAGTTCGCCCAGGCGGTGCTGGCCCAGGCGGCAGCCGCCGAACGAGAATGCCAGGCGCGTCACCGGGCCAGGTAAGGCTCTCGCATCGCGCGATCACAGCGATAAGGTGCGAAAACCCGCAGGCGCGGTAGTCTCGGCACATGGTGCACGTGGCGGTCGCCTTGCCGCAGTTCATCCCCAGCCCGCCGATCAACAGCTTTCACATCGGCCCGCTTGACGTTCGCTTTTACGCGCTCGGCTACATCATCGGGATCACGCTGGCGATCCTGATCACCCGAAGGCGCTGGCACGCCCTTGGCGGCGATCCCGCTCTGGTCAACGACATCGCGCTGTGGGTCGTGCCCGCGGGCATCATCGGCGGCCGGATCTACTTCGACATCACCACCCCGATGGACATACCGCACGTGTGGTACGGGGTGTTCGCCGTGTGGACCGGGGGCCTGGGCATCTGGGGCGGC
>DAHVAN010000481.1 GCA_027314595.1 Actinomycetota bacterium
GGCCTGCGCCGCCTGGCCGGCAACTGGGGCACCGCGTGAACGCGGCGGCCGGCCGTGCCGCGCGACTGCTCCGCTGGTACCCGCCGGCCTGGCGCGCCCGCTACGGCGAGGAGTTCACCGAACTGCTGATCGCCGACATCCGCGAACGGCCCCGCTCGGCGGCGCGCACCCGCGACGTCGCCCGCGGCGCGATCGTGGCGCGGCTCGCCGATGCCGGCCTGGCCGGCCTGCCGGTCCGCGCCGGGCCCGGGATCGCGCCGGCCGCCGTCAACCGTCAGGTGCGAGCCAGCCTGGTCTCGCTCTGCTGCGCGGCGGCGGTCTTCGCGGGCGTCGGCGCCGCCCAGTGGTCCCAGCTCATGATCGGCTGGCAGTGGGCGCAGTCGGCGGGCACCCCGGCGACGGTGGCCACGGTGGTGACGTCGGCGATGATGCTGGCCCTGCTCGTACTCGCGGTGCTCGCCGCGGTCCCGGTGCTCTGCGTGGTCGCCGTCAGGGCCGCGCGGCGGCAGCGGAAGGGCCTGGCCGTCCCCTCCGCGGTCCTCGCCGCCGCGACGACGGTGGTGTTCGCGGGCGGCCGTCACTTCGGGAACGGCTGGCCGGGAACCGGCGGCCACCGCGGCCTCGTCCCCGCCGGGCTCGCCGCGTTCGAGTGGGCGACGTCGCTGTCCGTCTCCGCCTACTGGGCGCATCCCGGGGCCCTCGCCGCGTTCCCCGGCGCCGAGCTGGCCTGGATGGCGGTCAGCCCGCTCGCGCTGGGGTGCGCCGTGATCGCCGCCGCCGCGCTGGTGCGCCGCACCGAACTGCCGCCCCGCCTGCTCGCCTTCGAGGCGCGGCTCGGCGCCGTGGCGTGCGCCGCCATGGCCGTGTTCCTGGCCGGCTGTTCCTGCTGGGTCGCGACCGGCGGCCAGCGCAGCCTGTTCCACGCCGGCCTGATCGACGTCGCCGGGGTCGCGACGATGGCGCTCGCGCTCGGCGTCGCGCAGCAGGCGGCGCGCAACGCCAGGCTCCGGCTCGGGTCCGGGCTCGCGGGGAACTGACCGATGTCATCCTCGTCCAGTATCCCGAACGCACCGCGCCGCCTGTTCATCCGCCGCGCTCTCGCCTCGGTGGCGGCCGTGGCGGCGGCCGGCGCCGCCGGCATCGAGCTTGCCGGCCACGGCGTGCTGCCAGGCAAGGGACTGCTCGACAGGCTCGACGGGGCCTGCTCGGCGCCGCCCGCCGACCTGGCGAGCTACGCCCCGCCCGGCCCGTCGCTGTCGGGAACGTTCTACTCGGCCGCGAGGAACCGCACGGTCGGGTACACGATCGCCTACCCGCCCGGGCGCCGGCCAGGAGACAGGCTGCCGCTCGTGGTGATGCTGCACGGCTACGGCGGCAACCACACCACCGCGGTGTCCGGGATGACGCCCGCCCAGGCGCTCGCGCTGACAGTCGCCGGCAGGCCGCTCGCCCCGATGGCGATGGTCACCGCCGACGGCGGCGGCGGGTACTGGAACCCGCACCCGGGCGACGACCCCATGCGGATGCTGACGCGGGAGCTCATCCCGATGTGCCAGCGCCGCGGCCTTGGCGCCGCGCCGCACGGGATCGGCGTGATGGGCATCTCGATGGGCGGCTACGGCGCCTTGCTGCTGGCCGAGAAGCACCCGCGGCTGGTGGCCGCCGTGGCCGCGATCAGCCCGGCGATCTGGACCAGCTACGCCCAGGCGAGGTCGGTGAACGCCGGCGCCTACGCCTCCGCCGCCGACTTCAGCGCCGACGACGCCGTCACGCACGCCGCCGCGCTCGCCGGCCTGCCGGTCCGCGTCACCGCGGGCTACTCCGACCCGTTCTATCCCGGAGTGCGGGCGCTCGCGAGCGCCCTGCCGCCCGGTGCCGTCGTGGTCTTCGCCAACGGCTGCCACGACGGCCCGTTCTTCACCTCCGCCGAACCCCCGTCCCTGGCATTCCTGGCCAGCCACCTGGATTAGCCGCTCGCGGCGGGACCGGATCCAGCATGAGGACCCGTCCCCCCGCGCGCCGCTAGCGCGCGGGGCGGGTGGGCAGGATCACGCGGATGGTGGTGCCGCCGCCGGGGCGGGCCCGGCGGCGATCGTGCCGCCGTGGCCGCGCACCACCTCGCGGGTGACCGCCAGCCCAAGCCCGGAACCCGGCACCGCGCGAGCCGAAAGGGACCGGTAGAAGCGGTCGAAGACGTGCGGCAGGTCGGCGGGGTCGATGCCCGGTCCGTGGTCGCGCACGGTGAGCTCGCCGCCGGCCAGGCGCACCTGGACCTCGCCGTCGGGCGGGCCGAACTTCGCGGCGTTGTCCAGCAGGTTCCTGATGGCGATACGCAGCCGGTGACGCCGGCGACGAGCCGGCTGAGCTCCGCGACCTGGTCGACCACCCGGGCTAGGACCTCCTTGCGCTCGGCCTCGGGCATCCCGGGATGGTCCGCGAGCAGGTCGACGTTGACGCGCAGGCTGGCGAGCGGGGTGCGCAGCTCATGGCTGGCGCAACTGCTGCTCCAGGTCGGTGCGGATCGCGAAGAAGTCGACCGCGGTGACCGCCAGCGCGGTCTTCCAGCCCGTCGTGGTGGTCGAGGTGCTGGCGTTCGGCTGGGCCATGCTCGCAGCTGGGCTGCTGTGGGCCGACAGGGGGGCGCGGCACAGGAAGTTCTTCGCCGCAGGGGCGGCGAGCTCGTTCGGGATCTACCTACCTGGCGCACCCGCTCATCCTGCAGGGCCTGCTGATGCTGACGACCGCCACCGGTGTGCTCGCGGCGGTACGGAGCGCGCCCGCCGGGCTCGAGGTCCTCGCGCTGCTCGGTGCCGCCGTGCCGGTGATATACGGCGTTTCCTGGATTCTTGCCTCCGCCGGGCGGCGGACTCCCGTTAGCCTCGTCCTCACCGGGCGGGAGCACGCTTCCCGCGGGCGTGGGATGGCCACGTCGCGTGGCCGGGAGGAGCGGCAGGCAGGATAATGAGGCGCAAGCTGATCCTCGCTGCCGCGTTCGTAGGCACGGTCGCCATCGCGATGTTCGCGGGCGCGAACATCGTCAATGCCTGTTCGACGCGACGGCGATCGTGAAGGCGGCGCCGCAGCCGGGCTGCGTGGTCAGGCGCCCGCAGTCGATCCTGCAGGTCGCGGCCGCCACGGTGGAGGTCAGCCGCCTGCGGACGGCGGACAGATGCACGCGGCAGTCCGCTGTCACCCCGTACCCGGCCATGACGTTCACCATGTGGAGCCACTGCACGTCCGGCACCCGCATCGGGTTCGCGGTGTACGACTCCGGCGGCCACAACTTCCCGCCGCCTAGGGGCAAGACCCCGGGCGCCGCGTCGGTCATCTGGGCGTTCTTCACCAGGACCGCCATCGCGCCCCTGCCGAAGTAGTCACCCTCAGCGGTCCCCGCCCGGACCGCCATCGCGCCGCCGCTGAAGTAGTCACCCTCACCGGTCCCCGCCCAGATCGCCACCGCGCCGCCGCTGAAGTAACATCAGCCTCAGCCGTTCACTTACTACATGAAATGACCATTTTCTCGCCCGGAATGTCCGAAATGTGTGGTCATTTCATGCGTAAAGTCGCGTCGGCCCATTGGGCAGCCGGGGACACGAGGCGATTCCCTGGTGGCGTGCGAGGTCAGAATGCGTTCCCCGGGCGGCTTGCATTCTGGTATGAAGCAAGGGACGCGAATACGACAACGGAACTGAGGTAATGCCCAGTGGCGCTGTCGAATGCCCCGCCGCAGGTTATCAGCCGGAGCGCGGCGTAATCAGGGGCGCCGTAAACCATTCTGGCGGGGAAGCTGGCCTTGCTGTACTCGCGGACCCCGGTTACCCGGAAAATCGCCGTGATTCCGTCGGTGAGGGTGACGTCAACAGCGTCTCCGGGGCGCAGCGCCCCCAGCCGGAAAAACACGGCGGGGCCCCGGTAACTGTCGACGTGTCCCTCGATGACGGCCGCCCCGATCTGGCCGGGAGTCGCCGAGTACTCATACCACGCCGCCTCGTTGGCGGCTGTGGTCAGCGACGGCACCTGGATCGACCCGTCCGCGGTCATGCCCAGGCGCAGCAGTTGCGAGCGCACGCCGATCGCCGGGATGTCAACGGAGACCGGCACCGAACGGCGCAGCGACGGTCCCCTGGAGCCGGGAACAGCGGGGCCCACGGTCCCTGCGGCCGCCTTGCCGGGCTGCGGCGCGTGCACCTGGGACACCAGTGCGACGACGATGGTGACGGCGCCGCCAAGCACCAGCAGGACCCCGAGGACGGTCGCGAGGCGGGCGCTGAATTTGCGGTCAGGCGGCGGGACGGGCGCGGCCGTGTCGCCGCTGCCCGGCCAGGACATGACAACACGCAGGCCGGCTATCCGCCGCCACGTCACATCCCCCAACGCCGTCCCTTCCCGCGGTCTTCCGCTTGCCCTGCTACTCGCGTAGCCTAATGTTCAAATGGAGAACATGCTATTGCACGCCTGTGCCGTCCGCTGGCTTACCTATATGGCCTTCCCCCGGGCATATAAGGAGTCTTCATGAAGGTGCGCATTGCCCAGGCAACGGCGGCCAGTGCGGGGCTTACCGCGGTAAGCTGCGCCACCTTGGCGGTCCTCGTTTCGGCAGTCGTCTCCGCGTGCACGAGTTCCCCGGGTCCGACGGCTCCGCAAATTCCCTCGCCGTCGGGTGTATCGACCGCAGTGCATAGCGCCACGCCAAAGCCCTCGCCGACGCTGGCTCACGTCGGGACGTCCACGCCAAAGCCGGGCCTTACCGGCAGGTCCTCGCCGAAGCCCGCGCACTCGCCCGCGCACTCGCCCGCGCCCGCGCACTCGCCGGCGCCCGCGCACTTGCCCGCGCCCGCGCACTCGCCCGCGCCGGCGAAGTCGCCCGCGCCGGCGAAGTCGGCGACGGCGCCGGCGCGCCCTGCGCGCACCCCGGCCCCCAGGATGCCCACGGGCGCGCCCCAGACCGGTGGCGGCGGAACGGCGGGACTGCAGGACGGAGTGCTGTTCGGGATCGGCGGAGCGGCCATCGTTGCCGGGCTCGGCAGCCTCGGCTACCGCAGAAGGCTCACCCGTATGCGCTGACCTTGCGCCGCGTCCAGCGGCAGGATGGCCGGCCCCGTCGGCCCGTTCACTGGGCGAGCACGGTGATGAAGTCGCGGCTCCAGCCCTCGAGGAACTGGTCCGCGGGGCGTACCTGGTCAGGCACGGCGGCGCGCAGCGGGCCGCCCGGCCGGGACGCGACGTCCAGCTGGACCCATTCCGGGTTGATGTCCAGTTCCATCGCGATCCGCGCGCCGTGGGCCGCCAGCGCCTGCGCCAGGTCCATGGGGCTCGCCGACATGCTCCCGGCGAAGAGCAGGTCGCCGGCGGCGTCCTGGCCGAGGGCACTGCGCGCCACGTCCTCGCCGCCGCCCAGGGTCGCGCCCCACGCGTACCAGTCGGCGGCCGCGGCGGCCGGCCGGCCGTGCTCGACGAGCGGCCGCAGGTTCTGCCTGACGCTGTATACCGCCTCGCCGGGGGCCGGCGCGCCGTAGCCCCACACCGCGATCCGGGCCCGGCCCGACCGGTCGATGATCAGGCTGGCGTATCCCTTGAGCAGCGGGCTTATCACGTGGCCCTGCTGCTCGTAGCCGCCTGCTCCGGCGCTGAGCTTGAACCCGCCGTTGAAGGCGGCGAGCAGGTGCTCGCGCTCGCTGCCGCCCACGACCGGGCCGGCCTTCACCCCCGCGACGGCCGCGGCGTACCCGGGGTCCAGGCTGCCGTTGTGCAGCACGTACCTGACCGGTCCGCGGAACACCGCGACGGTCACGAGCGCGCCGTCGGCGATGCGCACCTGGTACAGGACGACACGCGCAGGCGCCGGCCTGGGCCGCGGCCTGGGCTTGGGCGCCGGGCGCGGAGCCTGCGATGCCGGGCGGGCCGGCGCGGATGACGACGGCGTGCCGTGCGCGCCGGTGCCGGTGCCGGCGGTGCCGGGCAGGCTGCTGGCCACGGAGGAGGCGCCCACGCCAGCGGTGCACGCCGTCACCACGCAGGCGACGGCCAGGCAGGCGACGGCCAGGGAGGCGCCCAGCCGGAGTTTCACGACTACCGAACGCACAGATACCAGCATAGAGATGCGCCCATGACGGAAGGATGACGCCTTCGGCGCGGGCCTCGCCCGCGCCGCCAGTACTATGCGTGCCATGTCTACCGTCTCCGCCCGCGCGGCCACAAGGGTCCTCACCGGCTGGGGCCGGATCGCGCCGACCACGGCCACGCTGGCCGAGCCGGCCGGCGACGCCGAGGCCGCGGCCCTGCTGCGCGGCGCGGCCTCGGGCGCGATCCCCCGCGGCCTCGGCCGCAGTTACAACAACGCCGCGCAGTGCGCGGGCGGGCTGGTGCTGTCCACCGGACGGCTCAACCGGATCCTCGCCCTGGACAAGGCGACCGGCGTGGCGGTCTGCGAGGCGGGCGTCAGCCTCGAACAGCTCATGGTCGCCGGGCTGCCCGCCGGCTGGTTCGTGCCGGTCTCACCCGGGACCAGGCAGGTCACGGTGGGCGGTGCCATCGCCGCTGACGTGCACGGCAAGAACCATCACGTCGCGGGCAGCTTCGCCAGCCACGTCCTGTCGTTCGACATGCTGCTGCCCGGCGGCGAACCGCGTACCGTCACCCCGTCCGGGGAGCTGTTCTGGGCGACCGCGGGCGGCATGGGGCTGACCGGGCTCATCGTCAGGGTCACGGTGCGGCTCAAGCGGGTGGACACCTCGCGCGTCAAGGTGGATACGGTGCGGACCGCCGACATCGACCAGACGATGGCGGTGCTCGCCGAGCACGACACCAGGTACGGCTACACGGTCGCCTGGTCGGACAGCCTGGCCAGGGGCAGCGCGCTCGGCCGGTCGGTCATCACGAGCGGTGACTTCGCCGCGCCTGGCGACCTGTCCGCCAGGGACAGGGACGATCCGTTCGCCTTCGACCCGCGTTCCCGGGCCGGCGCCCCGCCCGCGTTCCCGCCCGGGCTCATCAACCGGTACTCGGTCCGGTTCGCCAACGAGGTCTGGTACCGCAAGGCGCCGCGGCTGCGCGAGGGCCAGCTGCAGACGATCGGCCAGTTCTTCCACCCCCTCGACGGGATCAGGAACTGGAACCGGGTCTACGGGCCAGGCGGTTTCCGCCAGTACCAGTACGTCGTGCCCTTCGGCGCCGAAGCCGCGGTGCGCCGGTCCTTCGAGATGGTCAGCGCCCACCCGGCGCCATCGTTCGTGACGGTGCTCAAGCGGTTCGGCGCGGGCGACCCAGGGCTGCTCTCGTTCCCGGCGCCCGGCTGGACGCTGGCGCTCGACTTCCCGGCCCGCACGCCCGGGCTCGGCCCGCTGCTCGACGAGCTCGACCGGCTGGTCGTGTCCCACGGCGGACGGGTCTACCTGGCCAAGGACTCACGGGTCCCGGCCGCCGTGCTCGAGGAGATGTATCCACGGCTGCCCGAGTTCCGCAAGCTCCGCGCCGAGCTCGACCCGTCAGGCGTCCTCGCCTCTGACCTGTCCCGCCGCCTGGGCCTTTAGCGGCTGCCGGCGTGACATGCCGGCCCCAAGCCCATGTCAGGCGGGCGCGGGGTCTGCTCGGACAGGGCTCGCGCGAGCAGCGCGTTTCCGGCGAGGTTGGCGTGACAGGCGCGCAGCGCGTGCCGCATGCTCGCGACGGACTGCTCGGACAGGCCGGCCAGCATGCTGGCCTCGAGGGCGGCGACGGTCTCCCGGTAGCGGTCAAGAAGGGCCTGCCCGTCGGCGGTGAGCGCGACGACCAGGCGGCGCCGGTCGGCTCGGTCGCGGTGCCGCTCGATCAGCCCGCGGTTCTGCAGGGCGGCGATCATGTCGCCCATCGACTGCGCGGTCACGAACGAGTACCTGGCCAGCTGCGCGGCGGACATGTCCGGGTGCCGCTCGAGCACGGTCAGCGCGGTGTACTGCAGCGCGGTCAGCCCGGCCGGACGGAAGATCTCCTCAAGCCGCGACCTTATCGCCAGCTCGACCTGCTTGAGCAGGTACAGCAACATGGGCTCTCGCCCCCCGGGCCCGGTATACGGCATACGCCGAGGGTACCGGGCCGGCTCGGGCCGTACCCACCTGGACTCCGTCATTTCCGGCAAGAACGGTTAGTTTCTCCTTTCCGGGGAATTCTGTCGCATTCCGGCGCGGCCGTTCCCGCCCGCTTCGCGGCGAAATGGCCGCGCAATTCGCCCGATCACGGCAGCCTCACGGGCGCCGGGATTAGCCGCCTCGCGGCCGGTTCACAGCCCCGGTATGGGACCATACGGACATGGATCTTCTCGCCGATCTCGAGGCACGCGGCCTCGTGCAGGACAGTACCGGTCTCGACGCGCTCCGGGCGAGGATCAACGCCGGCCCCGTCGGGATCTACTACGGCTGCGACCCGAGCGCGGACAGCCTGCAGGTTGGCAACCTGGTCGGCCTGCTCGTGCTGAGGCGGTTCGCGGACGCCGGGCACAGCGCGGTGGCGCTGGCCGGCGGCGCGACGGGCATGATCGGCGACCCGGGCGGCCGGTCCAGGGAGCGCAACCTGCTCGACGCGGAGACCCTCGCGCAGAACACCAAGCGGATCGCCGGGCAGCTGGAGAAGATATCCCGCGTCCCGCTGGTGAACAACCTCGGCTGGACGGGCTCGCTGACCCTGCTCGAGTTCCTGCGGGACGTGGGCAAGCACGCGAGCGTGAACCAGATGATCGCCCGTGAGTCGGTGAAGGCCCGGCTGGAGAGCGAGCACGGCATCTCGTTCACCGAGTTCAGCTACCAGCTCCTGCAGGCCAACGACTACCTGCACCTGCTGCGGAACCACGGTGTCGAGATCCAGATCGGAGGCTCCGACCAGTGGGGGAACCTGCTGGCAGGCGTGGAGCTGATCAGGAGGGCGGACGGCCATCAGGTGCACGCCTTCACCTGGCCGCTGCTGCTGCGGTCTGATGGCAAGAAGTTCGGCAAGAGCGAGGACGGCGCGGTGTGGATCGCCGCCGACCGCACCTCGCCGTACCAGTTCTTCCAGTACTGGATGAACGTGGCAGACGCGGACGTGGAGCGCTTCTTGCTGCAGCTCACCCTGCTGCCGGTAGAGGAGTGCCGGGCGGTGGCCGCCGCGCACGCGCAGGCGCCGAACAAGCGGGAGGGCCAGCGGCGGCTGGCCCGCGAGGTGACCACGATCGTGCACGGCGCCGAGGCGGCGGCCGCCGCCGGGGAGGCGTCCGCGATCCTGTTCGGCGGTTCTCCTGCCGGGGCGTCCGCGCAGGCGCTGGAGTTCCTGGCCGGCGAGGTGCCGACCACCGCCTTCGCCCCCGGCGACGGCCTGGCGCACACCCTGGCCGCCTCCCCGCTGGCCTCGTCGCTCAGCGACGCCAGGCGCACGATCGCGCAGGGCGCCGCGTACGTGAACGGCGGGCTCGAACGCGAGGACAGGCCGTTGTCGGCCGCCGACCTGCTGCACGGGCGATGGATCCTGCTCCGGCGGGGCAAGCGGACCTACCATCTGCTCGATGCCGCTTCCCGTTAAGCAAAACGCCGCCGCGCGCCCCGCCCGGGTGCCTGTATTGCCCTGCGGCGACTTATCCGCCGCGCGGATTCCCCGATCACGTCCGGCCGTTACTCCAGAGTCATGTGCTGGCTAAGCCTGGATCCACCGGCTAATTGCCGAGTGCGGCGGTTATCGGCTCTCGCCTTCACGAGCTGCTTTGAGGCGTGCTTGCCCTGCCGCTGACGGTTCTGCGGCGTGTCCGGGGGTTCCTGGGCCGGGGTCTGGGGCGGT
>DAHVAN010000165.1 GCA_027314595.1 Actinomycetota bacterium
CGAGCCGCTGCTGCCGCCGGTCGCGGCGGAGACCGTCGTGGTGGACCACGGGAAGATCTACCTGTCGGAGCACCTGATGAGCGCCTGCGCCCGGCTGGGCATCTCGGTCCAGCCCGCCCGCGTCTACCAGGCCACCGACAAGGCCGCTCTCGAGCGGTTCTTCCGCACCCTGGGCGAGCAGCTGCTGGCCGCGCTGCCCGGCTACAAGGGACCGGATGTCTACCGGCGCGGCAAGAACCCCGAGCAGCAGGCGTTCTACTACCTGCACGAACTAGAGCAGATCGTCCGCCGCTGGACCGCCGAGTGCTATCACCGGCAGCGGCACGGCGGTCTGTGCCTGCCGGAGGTGCCGGGCCTTCAGCTCTCCCCGCTGGAGATGTTCGCCCACGGCGCCGCCCGCGCGGGCTTCCTGCAGGTCCCGGCCCGCGCGGACCTCGTCTTCGACTTCCTCAAGGTGGAGTGGCGCACCATCCAGCATTACGGCGTGGAGATCGGCGGGCTGCGCTACGACGGCCCGGCGCTGAACGGCCACCGCAACCAGACCAGCCCGTATGCCGGCAAGCACGCTGGCCGCTGGCCGCTGCGCGTGGACCCCGGCGACGTCAGCCGGGTCTGGTTCCAGGACCCGGACGACGACTCCTGGCACGCACTGAAATGGGAGCACGCCGACGCCCTGGGAGCGCCGTTCAGCAGCGAGGCGCTGGACTACGCCCGCCAGCTCGCCGCGGCCACCCACCGGTTCCCCGACACCCGGCGGGCGCTGGCGGAGCTGCTGGAGCAGTGGGGCTCGGGACTGGCCGGCGACCGGGCCGGGCGGCGGATGGCGCTGCGCCTGTCCGAGCAGCGGCTGCGCCTGATCCCGGACCCGCCGCCGGGAACCGCCGGCACCCCCGAGCCCGTTTCCCGCAGCAAGGGCGACGACAGCGGCGGACCCGGCACCCCGATCCCCGGCGAGGAGCCCGGCGGTGAACCGGGCGACTTCTACGCCGACGCGATGGAGACCGTGTGACCACGCCGCTGCGGCCGGCCGAGCGCGCCTACTCGCTGTCCACCCGCTCAGGCTGGGAGCAGTTCGTCACCGCCCCGCCCCGGCAGCGTCCCGACCTGCTGACCGCCGCGCAGCTCCGCAAGCTGCCCGCGCAGGCGCGGGCGGAATACGAGGAGCAGCGGTCGGTCTGGCACGCCAACCTCGGCCCGCTGCGCACCCCGCAGATGCGCGCCGTCCACGAGCAACTGGACGACATCGTGGAAGCCAACCGCCAGGACGGGGACAAAGTCAAGGGTGCCGCCGTCATCGACGCCTACCCCGGACTGGGCAAGTCGACCATCGCCCAGGTCTTCGCCCGCGAGTTCCACCAGCGGCAGGTCAGCCTCTACGGCCCGCTCACCGGCGCCGGGCACGACCGGATACCCGTCGCGCACGTCTGCCTGACGTCATCGACGAGCAAGCGGTCGTTCAACGCGATGCTCTGCCGGTTCTTCGGGCTGCCCGGCCACGACAAGGGCAACGCCGAGGAACTCGGCCACAAGGCCGCCGACGCCGTTCTCGCCTGTGATGTCCGGCTCTGCGTGGTTGATGACGTGCACTTCCTCGACGTCACGCGCCGCGACGGCCGCGAGGTCGCCAATCACTTCAAGTACCTGGCCAACACCTTCCCGGTCACGTTCCTGTTCGTCGGCGTCGGGCTGGAGCGCCGCGGCCTCATCCGCGAGGGCCTGGCCGCCGGCGAGGAAGAGCTCGCCCAGAACGCCCGCCGCTGGACCACGCTGGGCGTCAGCCCGTTCGAGATCACCACCGAGGCAGGCCGCCGCACCTGGCGGCAGCTGCTGCTGGCCATCGAGAAGGACCTCGTGCTCGCCGGCGCGCACCCGGGCATGGTCGCCGACGACCTGGCGGGCTACCTGTTCGCCCGCAGCACCGGGCACTTCGCCTCTCTGATGACGCTGATCGCCCGCGGCTGCCGCCGCGCCGTCCGCGCCGGCACCGAGAAACTCACCCGCGACCTGCTGGACCAGGTCCGCAACGACGCCGCCGCCGAGGCCGCCCGGCAGGAGCTGCTGGCCGCGTTCGACACGGGGAGGCTGTCCGCCCGCCCGGCCGCTGCCGGGGCGCGGGCCCTGGCGGCGGGCTGAGGCCCTGTCATGGCGGGCATCCCGATCCGGCTGGCGCCGCTGCCCGGCGAGGCGCTCGACAGCTGGCTGGGAGCTTACGCTGACCTGCTGCACGCCACCGTCCGCGACATCTTCCGCTTCGCCGGGATCGACTGCAGCCGCGCCGGCCGCGGCCAGCTCAACGGCAAGCCGTGGCTGCACCAGCTCGCCGAGGCGGAGCTGGCCGCGCTGAGCGCCGCCACCGGCGTCCCCGCCCAGACGCTGGCCGGCATGACGCTGGCCCGCTACCACGGCACCGGCCTGGCCGCCCGGCCCGGCATCCAGCCGGCCCCGCGCTGGTGGCGGCAGCCGTCCGGATCCCGCTACTGCCCCCGCTGCCTGGCCGCCAACGGCGGCCGGTGGATGCTCGCCTGGCGGATCCCGTGGGCCTTCGCCTGCACCGGCTGCCAGGCGCTGCTCGCCGACAACTGCCCGGACTGCGGCCGGCGGCACCGCAGCACCCGCCCCGGGCGGGCCCGCCAGCCCGGCCGCTGCGACCTCACCGGCCTGCCGCTGCCGCCCTGGCGCCCGCCGGGCGGCACCCCCGCCTGCGGCAGCGACCCCGCCGCCACGCCGGCCGTCGCGCTGCCCGCGGGCGGGCACGTGCTCGCCGCCCAGCAGCACGTCGACGCCGTCATCGCCACGCTGCTGTCCGCGCAAGGCCGGCCAGCCGAAACAGCCGCCCTGCGGCAGTACCTGGACGACGCCTGCGCGGTCGCCCGCGCCGCCGTCTCAGCCGCCGGCCGCACAGCCAGCTTCCCCGCCGCCGTCACCGCGGTCCTGGATGAGCTCGGCGCGCGGACAGGGCCAATGAGCGCGTTTGCCAGCCCGCCCCGCGCACCTCCCCGGCAGCTCGCGCCCGTCACCGCGTTCGGCGTCGCCGTCGCTGACATCATGCTGCACGGCAGGCCTGGCGACCCCGATCCCGTCATCGCCGGCTGGCTCGCCGGCCACGCCGCCAGCCGCGGCCAGATGACCTGCCCGGGGCAGGTGCCCATCGTCTGGAACCGGGCCAGCCCCGCCCTCCAGGCCTCCCTGGCCAGGCCGCTGGCGGCTCAGGCGGACACCGTGCGCCAGCTGCGCTACCGCGCCGTCGCCGGCCCGGCCCGCATCCCCGACCCCGCCCGCGGCCGGGAACGCGCCGCAGCCGTGCCGTCGCTGATGTGGCCGGGCTGGGCGCTGCGCCTGCTGCCGCCCTGGCGCCGCGACTTCCAGCGCTCCCGGGCCCTGCTGGCGGTCATGCTCGCCGTCGCGGTGACCGGCGAAGAATACGGCACCGCCCGGGACCTCCTCGGCCTGGAGCCGTCCCGCCTCGGAAAACTGGGCAACTTCACCGCTCTGCTCCGCCAGCACGCCATCCTGGAACCGGTCACGGCCGCGATCTGCCAGCTCGCCCGCAACCTCGACCAGCACGGCGCCCCGGTCATCGACTACGCCCGCCGGGGACGGCTAGGCAGCCTCTGCCAGGCCCCGCTGGATACCGGAAGCTGGCGCAGCCAGCGCGACCTCCTGCTGGCGCAGCACGGCCGCCCCGGCCAGCACGCCCCGGCGCAGGAGCAGCTCGCCCGGCTCCGCCTGATCGAGCTGCTCACCGGCACCCACCCCCGCTACCTCCCCGGGCCGCTGCAACTGCCCCGGCAACGCGGCCCGGACTACGCCGCATTCGTGTTCACCATGCCAGGGCACCTGGACCTGTGCCTGCGCCGGCAAGCCAGCGCGCTGCTGTCCCAGGCCGGCATCAGCGAGCCCGTCACCTGGGAACCCCCGTCCGGCTGGGCACCCGGCATCCCCCGGCCCGGTCCGGACCCCGACGCCGCCAGCGCCGAACAGCGCATCCGCAGGCTCCTCACGATCCCCGGACAACCAGACCTCCAGCACGCAGCCCGCCATCTCGGCACCACGACCGCCCGCCTCTCCAGACAGGTCCGGCAGCTCGAAGACGTCGCCGGCACCGCACTGCTGCGCACCGGACCAGACGGGCGGCTCACGCTCACCGCCCACGGCCGTCTCTTCGCCCGCGACGTCCACCCCGTCCCGGAGTCACTCGAGCAGTCCCGCAAGAGCAACAGCGACAATCACGGAACGGGGCCCGGTGCCCGGCCGAGCTGGGACCGCGATCAAGGCCATCAGCCCCAGCCTGGTCAATCAGCCCCTTGACCTGCGCAGATCCCGATTCAGCACGGGGTCCGGAAACGACGGGAAACAACCGGCATCAACCGGACAATCCAGACATGAGAATGGGCCGCCCAATTCGGCGCCGGACGGCCCATTCCCAACTAGAAGAACCCGAGAATCCGCAGGCCAGCGGCGGATTACCAGCCCTTGAGGAGCTGGCGGGCCATAACCATCCGCTGGATCTGATTCGTCCCCTCGTAGATCTGGGTGATCTTGGCGTCGCGCATCATCCGCTCGACTGGATAGTCGTTCACGTAGCCGTACCCGCCGAGCAGTTGCACCGCGTCGGTCGTGACCGCCATCGCCACGTCGGAGGCCAGGCACTTGCAGGCCGAGGAGAAGAACGTGAGGTCCGGCACCTGCTCGCCGACCATCGCGCGTTCTGAGCGCGCCGCTGCCGCGTAGGTGAGCTGGCGCGCTGCCTCCAGCTTCATGGCCATGTCGGCAACCATGAACTGGACGCCCTGGAAGTCGGCCACGGCACGGCCGAACTGCTTGCGCTCCTTGATGTAGCCGAGCGCGTAGTCAAGCGCGCCCGCGGCGATGCCGAGAGCCTGGGCGGCGATGGTGATCCTGGTGTGGTCAAGCGTCCGCAGCGCGATCTTGAACCCCTGCCCCTCCTCGCCGACCAGCCTGCCGGCCGGGATCTCGCAGTTGTCGAAGTACAGTTCCCTGGTGGGCGAGCCCTTGATGCCCAGCTTGTGCTCGGGGGCACCGAAGCTGAAGCCGGGGTCACCGTCCTCGACCACGAACGCGGAGATCCCGTTCGCGCCCGCGGCGGGATCTGTCACCGCCATCACGGTGTAGAACTTCGACACCCCGGCGTTGGTGATCCAGCGCTTGACCCCGTTGAGCACGTAGCCCGTGCTGGTGCGCACGGCCCGGGTGCGCATCGCCGCCGCGTCCGAGCCGGCTTCCGGCTCAGAAAGCGCGTAGGAGAACATCGCCTCGCCGCGGGCCACCGGCGGCAGGTAACGCTGGTTCACCTCGGCCGACGCGCCGAGCAGCAGCGGAATCGTGCCAAGCTTGTTCACCGCGGGGATCAGCGACGACGTGGCGCAGGCCCGGGCGACCTCCTCGATGACGAGCACGCTCGACAGGGCGTCGCCGCCGGCCCCGCCGTAGGCCTCCGGGATGTGCAGCGCGTGGAAGTCGGCCTTGACCAGCGCCTCATAGACGTCCCACGGAAACTCCGCGGTCCGGTCGATCTCGGCGGCCCGAGGCGCGATCTTGTCATCCGCCAGCGCGCGGACGGCCTCGCGGAGCGCCTCGTGTTCTTCTGACAGCGCGAACGTGCTCATTACCCGATAGTAACCCTGGGCATCTCACGCTCGCGGGCCGCGGCTGGCGCGAGCACCGCCGCGGCCTGCCCGCGGTCCACGTCAGCCAGCCGGCGTTGCCGCCTAAGGCCGCCTTCTTCCGGCTGGCGTGCGGGCCGGTCAGCCTCGGCAGCGACGCGGCGTGCGCGGCGCGGCGCGACGACATCGAGGCACGCTGTACGGTGCCCCGGGGCGCGGCGTGCTTGCCGCTGCTCCGGTACAGCCCGAAGATACGGAAAGGACGGCT
The DNA here is from genome assembly GCA_027314595.1 of Actinomycetota bacterium. Lineage (GTDB taxonomy): Bacteria > Actinomycetota > Actinomycetes > Streptosporangiales > Streptosporangiaceae > Trebonia. The sequence continues at coordinate 5,893 of DAHVAN010000165.1, forward strand.
CCTGGCAACCGAAAATGTCATACATCCCCTCCACCCAAAACCGCGCAGTGCCACCGGACTCCCCTTCCGGCCGCTCGCAACCAGTACAGCTCCGGTTGCCTGCCGCAATCAAGATGCCCCGCCCCGTCAAGCGCAAACAATGCCGGGCGGCGCCGTGCTCAAACCGATATCCCGAACCGGCTCGGGAGCACGTTTGCGCTGTGCAGACGGGCGGGACCGTTCGGGATAAAGAACTAGAGAATGGAACGCAGGGCCGCGCCCTTGGCACGGGCCTGTTCCGTGAGGCGGGCCTGAAAATCCGTCATCTTCGCCCACAGTGACTGATCCGACACGGCAAGGATCCGCACCGCGAGCAGTCCCGCGTTACGGGCGCCGCCGACGGCCACCGTCGCCACAGGGATGCCCGCGGGCATTTGCACTATCGACAGCAGCGAGTCGAGGCCGTCCAGGTACTTCAGCGGCACCGGGACGCCGATCACCGGCAGCGGCGTCACCGACGCCAGCATGCCTGGCAGGTGCGCGGCACCGCCGGCCCCGGCGATGATGACCTTGAGCCCCCGCCCTGCGGCCTGCTCGCCGTAGGCGAGCATCTCCCTGGGCATGCGGTGCGCCGACACCACGTCCGCCTCGTAGCGGACGCCGAACTCATCGAGGACCCCGGCCGCGGCGCCCATCACCGGCCAGTCCGAATCGCTGCCCATGACGACGCCGACCAGCGGCGCTTGCGACTGCACGGCTCCTAGGGTAACCGTTCCGCCGGGGCCGGCCGTGGGCTACGGGCGGCCGTTCACGATCACGTGGTAGACGGCCTCCTGGTACCTGCCCGCGCCGTTCGGCGGAAGCAGGGTGAACCAGATGACCAGGTACCTTGCGCGAACCGGGGAGGCGAGCCGCAACCGGACCGTTCCGCCCGCGTCCGACGCGCGCGCCGTCACGCGCATGCTGCCGGGGACCGTCGTGTCGCCGGCCCGCAGTTGCAGGCCAGCGCCCGCGTAAGAGGACAGGTCGATGCGCACGCTGGTGATCGTGACCCTCTTGCCCATGTCGAGCAGCAGGCCGGTGCCGTCCTTGAGCAGCCCGAAGTTCGGCGTCGTGTACCAGTCCGTCTGCCACGGCGACGCCGATCCGCGAGTGATCGCGAGCATGGCGCTCTGCGGGTTGTCGCCGTCCGCCGTGCCGTCGGGGCCGTACGCCGCGGCGGACGCGACGGGAAGCGACCGTACCGCGCTCACCGGGTGGGGCGCCCTGGCGGCGGGCCTGGTGGCCGTGGCGTTGGGCTTGGCGTTGGGCTTGGCGTTGGGCTTGGCTCTCGCGGGCGCCTTGGCTGTCTTGGCGGCGGCGCCCCGGGCCTTGCGCTGCTGCGCGGTGGCGGCGCTGTTCGCGGCTGGTGCGTGATGCAGGCTCGCGACGATGCGGCTGGCCGCGACGCCCGCGGCCGCCGCGGCCAGGGCCAGGAGGAGCAGGACCCCTATCATCCAGCGCCGGCTGCGGACCCGTCCGCGCCATGGGGACGGATGCGCGGGCGGCAGGGTTTGGGCGGCGGGCGGGCTTTGGGCGGCGGGCGGGAGGGTTTGGGCGGCGGGCGGGAAGGCCGGGTCCGCGAGGGCGGCCAGGTCCGCGGCGGTGAAGCCTAGGTCCGCGGCGGTGAAGCCTAGGTCCGCGATCGTGGGCGCGGGGTCTTCGAGGGACAAGCCTGGCTCGGCGACCCGGTAGACCGCGTCGCCGAAGGCGTAGCCCGGGTCGGAGAACGTGTAGCCGGGATCCGGGTCCGCGACGGTCAGCGCGGGGTCGGCGAGTGACTGATCCGCGACCGTCAGCGCCTGGTCCGCGACGGTCAGCGCCTGGTCCGCGGCGGTCAGCGCGGGGTCGGCGACGGTCAGCGCCTGGTCCGCGACGGTCAGCGCGGGGTCGGCGGCGGCCGCGGCGGCGGCTAGGTCGGTCACCGTGGCGTCGTGGCCGTTCGCCATGGCAGGGCCGACCGCCGTGACTGCCTGGTCAGGCGCGTGCTCGCGCGGCGCGCTCTTCGCGGCGCTCGCGCGTCCCGCGTCGAAGTCACGGATCAGCGGCTGGGCATCGATGCCGACGGCGCCGGCGATGGCGCGGACGTAACCGCGCACGTACAGATCACCGCCGCATGCGTCGTAGTCATCCTGCTCGATGCACCGGATGACGGCTTCCCTGATTCTGGTGCGCTCGCTGAGCTCATCGACCGTGAGGCCGGCTCGGTAGCGCGCCTCGGCAAGCGCTTCGCCGACAGTCACGAAGCCTCCAGCACGATCGAGATCGATATTGCGTGAAAGGTTAGTTGGAGATCATCTTCCAGATTGCCCGATCGCGACTTTTGGCGGTTTCGCTCTCACATCTGGCCCCGCTAGTCATCGCAAGCCTCGGGCGCATGGTGGCTCAGCATAGCCTTCGTAGCCGCCAGACCGAGCCATGGCACGTCTCGAATTTATGTGTGTAGTTTGACCCCTTCCATGGGGTCAAACTACACACGATAATCTGGGCGCGCCTACCTCCGGCTACATATGCCCGAAATGTCGGGTTCGGCGCAAAGCCCGGGGGGCGCAAAGCCCGGGGGGCGCGAAGGGCCAGGACCGCGAAGGGCCAGGACCGCGAAGGCGAGAGAGGGTCCGCGGCTAGTCGCCGTCTTCTGTTCCCCAGCGCAGGTAGCTGGCCGCCCGCCGGGCCCGGTCCCGCACCTGCGCCACGTCGTCCCCGGCCGATCCGGCGATCGTCACATGCCCGATCTTGCGGCCGGAGCGCACTTGCTTGCCGTAGAAATGCACCTTTACCGCCGGGTCGGCGGCCATCACGTGCAGGTACCTGTCGTAGATGTCGGGGTCTGCGCCGCCGAGCACGTTGGCCATCACGGTAAAGCCGCCCGCGCAGGCCGGCCCGCAGCTGCCGAGCGGCAGGTCGAGCACCGCCCGCAGGTGCTGCTCGAACTGCGACGTCCTGGCCCCCTCGATCGTCCAGTGCCCGCTGTTGTGCGGCCGCATCGCGAGCTCGTTGACGAGCAGCCCGCCAGCGGGCGTCTCGAACAACTCGACCGCGAGCAGGCCGGTGACGCCGAGCGAGGACGCGATCCGCAGCGCGATGGCCTGGGCCGCCTCAGCCACACTGGAGGAAAGCCCGGGCGCGGGAGCGATCACCTCGCGGCAGATGCCGTCTACCTGCACGGTCTGCACGATCGGGTAGGCAGCCCCCTGGCCGGACGGGGACCGTGCGACGAGCGCGGCCAGTTCCCGGCGGAACGGCACGAACTCCTCAGCGAGCACCGACAGCCCGTGCCCCAGCACCTCCGCCGCCTCGGACGGCGAGGAACACACCCACACGCCCTTGCCGTCGTAACCGCCGCTGACGGCCTTGAGCACTACCGGCCACGAGCCGCCGCCAAAGGACTCGATGCCGGCCACCGAAGACACCGGCGCGTACCGCGGGCACCGCACGCCGAGCGCCGTCAGCCGGCTCCGCATCGCCAGCTTGTCCTGGGTGAACCGCAGCGCGGCCGACCCTGGCCGCACCAGGACGCCCGACGACTCCAGGGCGATCAGGATGTCGCCGGGGACATGCTCGTGGTCGAACGTGATGACGTCGCATTGGCTGGCGAACGACGCCACGTCCGCGAGCGACAGGTGCGACCCGACCGCCGCGTCATGGCTCACCAGCGCGGCGCTCTCGGAAGCCGACCCGGCGAGCACGCGGAACGACACGCCGAGCCCGATCGCGGCCTGTGCGGTCATCCGCGCCAGCTGCCCGCCGCCGACCATGCCGACGACCGGCATTCCGGTGCCCGATTTGCGGGGAATCGGACCCGCCGGAGACTCGGCCGCAGACTCCGGTGAGGACGAGGCTGACGAGGCTGGAAGCACGCGCTGTAGCCTACGCGGAACTGGGGATTCCTGGGTACAGCCAGTTGTGCGACGATATGTCCGCAGCAGCTTGCGGCAAGTTTCAGGCAAGTGTCAAGAGGAGCACCCAACATGACGCTGGGCGACGTCGACATCGAGGTCCGGGAGGGCACCTACGGCGAGAAGGTCATCGCCGTCGAGCCCGGAGGAGCCGAATTCATCCCGCTAAGCGAGCGGCATGGCCGCCCGCTGAACCTCTTCTGGACCTGGACGTCGCCGAACATGGAGTTCGCGACCATCTTCGTGGGCGTCCTCGCCGTCGCCGCTTTCGGCCTCAGCTTCTGGGAGGCGGTGCTCGCGATCGCTCTCGGCAGCGCGCTCGGCGGCATCACCCAGGGCATCTTGTCCAGGCGCGGCCCTGTGTACGGGGTGCCGCAGATGGTGCTGAGCCGCCTCGGCTTCGGGTACCGGGGGAACGTGCTTCCGGCCGGCCTGAACTCGATCACGGCGGGGATCGGCTGGTTCGCGGTCAACAGCGTCAGCGGCGCGCTCGCCCTCAGCACGCTGACGCACCTGTCCCAGGTCGTCTGCCTGCTGATCATCGTCGTGGTGCAGATCGGGGTCGCGTTCCTCGGGCACAACCTGATCCACGTCTTCGAGCGGTACGCGTTCCCGGTGCTCGCCGTCATCTTCGTGATCGCCAGCGGAGTGATCCTCTCCAAGGCGCACCCGGGCGCGTCGCACGCGACGATCCCCGGCGGCTTCCTGATCACGCTCGGCGCGACGTTCGGCTACGCCGTCGGCTGGAACCCGTACGCGTCCGACTACACCAGGTACTTCAAGCCCGACGTCAGCAAGGCGGCCATCGCATGGTGGTCCGGCTTCGGCCTGTTCCTGTCCTGCGCCGCGCTCGAGGTCGTCGGCGCCGCCGCCGCCACCGTGCTGAACCCCGGCAGCGCGCTCGGCGCCAACCCGACCGGCGCGTTCACCAGCCTGCTGCCCAAGACGCTCGCCGACTTCACGCTGATCGCGATCGCGATCGGCGCCGTCGCCGCGAACGTGCTGAACATCTACTCCGGCGCGCTGTCGTTCACCGCGCTCGGCATCAAGCTGCCGCTGTCGCTGCGCCGGGCGATCGTCGCGCTCGGATTCGGCACGATCGGGTTCTTCGTCGCCTGGAACGGCCTGGCGAGCGCGGGCACCAGGTACTCGAACTTCCTGCTGATCATCGCCTACTGGATCGCGCCGTGGCTCGCCGTCGTGTTCTGCGACCAGATCCTGCGCCGCCAGTCGCCGGACGAGATCGAGCACCTGCTGTTCAACAAGAGGCACGCCAGCTGGGCGGGCCCGGTGGCGATGGCGGTCGGCATGGGCGTCTCGATCGGCCTGTTCTCAAACCAGACCGAATATCTCGCTCCGATCCCCCATCATGTCGGCTCGGCCGGCGATCTGACGTTTGAGGTCGGATTCGTGCTCACCGCCGTGATATACCTCACGTGGCGGCTTCTCGCCGACCGCTCGGCCCGCGCATCCCTGGCCGCCGAAGCAAGCGCGCATCAGGTGTGACCGAACGTTTACGACGATTCCCGACGTTAGGTCACCGGGTCCACTACCGTGGATGCGCAGCTTAACGAAAGGGGCATCCCGCGCATGGCCCGACCTGTCGCCGGCTTGTACGACCGTGTCCGCCACCTCGGACCGGAACTCGTCAAGTTCGGAATCGTCGGCGGCATAGGCACCGTCGTCGATATCGGCGGCGCCGCGGTGCTGCACAGCAAGTACCACATGGGGCCGCTCACGGCGAAGGGCATCTCGATCTCCGCCGCGGCGGTCATCACCTACCTGGGCAGCCGGTTCTGGACGTTCCGCTACCGGGAGAACCAGCCGCTGCTGCGCGAGGGCGTGCTGTTCGTCGTGCTCAACGTGATCGGCCTGCTCATCGCCGAAGCGGTCATCGCGTTCACCACCTACGCCCTCGGCTACCGGAACCCGGTCGCGTACAACGTCGCCAGCCTCCTCGGCACCGGGCTCGGCACGATCTTCAGGTTCTTCGCATACCGCAAGTGGGTGTTCCTCGCCCCTTCCGCCCCGCCGGAGCCGGCCACCGCGCCCGGCTTCGCCGCCTATCCTCCGTGGGGACCGACGGAGTGGGCGCCGGGGCCGGCCCCAGTCCTGGCGTACTCCGCACGGCCGGTACAGCACCCGCGACAGGTGCGGCCGCAAAATCCCGTTATCCCGAACGGTGCCGTGGCGTCTGGTTTCGCCACGGCTTCCGCCCCCGCGTGGTCGAGCGCCCCGGGGGCTCCGAGCGCTCCGGGCGCGTTCATGACGCCGGGCGCGCCGGCCCACCCGGGCTACTCCGCCCACCCGGGCTACTCCGCCCCCCAGGCGCGCTCGGCGCCTCGCCGGGCTCCGGCGGGCTCGCGCGCGCCAGGCCGTCACCGCAAGCAGCGCTGAGTCAGGCTGCCGGGCCGCGGCGGGCGCGGCGGCTCAGCCCGGCGTGATCTGCCCGAAGCGGCACTTCGGGACCTTCGGCCTATATGCGGGTAGCAGGCCGGCTGGCACAGTGCACGCATGAGCCTGCGGATGTGCCTGGTTGAACCGCGCCCTCCCGGTCATCACGTGTACGACAAGGTGTTGCTGCCCAGGCTGGGCCTGCCCCTCATCGGCACGATGCTGGTCCAAGCCGGCCACGACGTGACCGTTTACTGCGACGCGCTCGCCCCGGTCGACGTGAGCGACTGTCTTGCCGCCGACGTAGTGGGGATCTCCTCCACTACCGCCACCTCGCCCGCCGCCTATCACCTGGCAGACGTGCTTGAATCGGCGGGCGTCCCCGTGGTGCTCGGCGGCCCGCACGTGACGTTCCGGCCCGACGAGGCACTGGAGCACGCGCGGTGGGTGGTCCGCGGCGAAGGCGAGCGGACCATGCTCGAACTCGTCGCCGCCGTCGAGCGCGATGCCGCGCTTGACCAGGTGGCCGGCCTGTCCTGGCGGGAGCCATCTGGCGAGGTGCACCACAACCCGGCACGCCCGCGCTGCTCGCAGGCCGCCTTCGAGGCACTGCCCGCACCCGACCTGACGCTCATCGTGGGTCACGAGCGGATGGCGATCAAGCCGCTGATGACCCAGTGGGGCTGCCCGTACGACTGCGAATTCTGCTCGGTCACGGCGATGTTCTCCCGGCGGGTCCGGCACCGGCGCACCGACCAGGTGCTCGCCGAACTGGCGGGGCTTGACGCCGACCGGGTTTTCTTCCACGACGACAACTTCGTGGTGAGCAAGGACCGTACCGCGCAGCTGCTGCGGGCGATGACGGACCGCGGGATCACTCCGGAGTGGTTCGCCCAGGTGCGAGCGGACACCGTCTACCGTTCACACAGCCGTCGTGACATCGACGAGGACTTCCTCCGGCTGATGCGGGAGGCCGGGTGCCAGACGGTCATGATCGGCTTCGAGAGCGTCAGCGACGCGGCGCTGGCCGGGCTGGGCAAGCGGGAGAGCGTGGCCGACAGCGAGCGGGCCGTCCACGCCTTCCACGACCACGGCATCGGCGTGCACGGGATGTTCGTGCTCGGCCTGGATACCGACGGCCAGCAATCCGCCGCCGATACGGTGCGGTTCGCCAGGCGGCTTGACATCGACACCATCCAGATGATGATGGAGACCCCGCTGCCCGGTACCAGGCTGTGGAATCGCGTGCAGGAAGAAGGCCGCCTGCTCGACGCCGACTGGTCGCTGTTCGACGGCCACCACGCCGTCATGCGCCCGGCCGGGATGAGCCCGCTCGAGCTGCAGCTCAGCGTCCTCGAGGCGATGAAGCGGTTCTATTCCTGGCCATCGGTCGCCTCGGCCGGAGTGCTGGCGGCAATCCGCGAGCTGCCCGCGCTGGCGCGGGTGCTCATCAGGCCGTCGTTCGCGTCGCGCTTGCCGGACATCGGCACCATGGCGTTGCGCGGGCACTGGCGGGACCTCGGCCAGCTGCTGCGCCGGACCCTGGGGCCGACCGAATTCAGCCGGATCGCCGGCGGGTTCAGGCGTCCCGCGCTGCGCGGCTACGGCCGCCATCAGCTCACCGCCTGGCAGGCCCAGGAACAGACCCGGGCGCACCAGGCCCGGCTGGCCCTGCTCGCGGGCGCGGAAAGCGCATGCTGAGGCCGGGCCAGCAGTGGCTCCCGTTCTGCTGACCGTGTTCCTGACGGCACGCCTGCACGTCGATCTCGTGCGTGTCGCCAGCGCGGCATGTCTGCGCACGGTCGGCTGCCGGTAATCACCGGACGAGCCGGCCCCGGCGGCGTCCGGTTCGGCAGCTACGTCGCCAGGCTCCCGGCCAGACGGGTCCCCGCGGCTATCGTGGCACTGGCCGGCCGGTATGACGCCGAGCGCGGTGCCGGGGAGGACTTCGGCGCGTGGGCGGCTCGCCAGGGTCCGGCTGACCTCGGCGGCTGGCTCGGCCAGTTCGAGGACAAGCGAACCCGTCAGGAAGCCCCTGACATGTACACCGACTGGGGTGAGAGCCAGCCGTTCAGGGTCACCCTTGGCCGCGGTGAATGCAGCTGAGCGCCGGTGTCCAGTCCCGGGGTCCGTCAGGCAGGCCCCGACCGGCTGCTCTGGGCACGGTCGTCCGGCGGGTTGAGGGGAAGGAAGACAGCGAAGACCGGGGGCCTGGGACGGGCGAGAACGATGCGGCCGCCGTCGGCGGCGGTCATCGTCCGGGCGAGCGCCAGCCCGAGCCCGGTCCCCTCCGGCCGGCCGCTCACGCTGCGCTCGAATATGCGGGAAACCAGTTCGGGGGGCACTCCGTCGCCTTCGTCCTCGACCTCGATCACCACCGAGCGCGGCGACTGGGTCCGCCGGATCGTCACCGTTCCCTTGCCGTGCATGAGCGCGTTGTCGAGCAGGGTCGCGATCACCTGGGCGAGCCCTCCCGGTGTCACGTAGGCCTGCAGGCGGGACTCGCCGATGAGCGCTATCTTCCGCCCCGCCCGCCGGAAAGCCGGTTCCCATTCCGTGATCTGCTGAAGCACGATCCTGTCGACGCTGATGAATGCCGCGGACCCGGCGGCCACCCGGCGCGCCGGGCTGAGCAGTTGGCTGACGACGTCTGCCAGGCGTTCGGCCTGATGGAGGGCGGCGGTGCCCTCCTCGCGCACGACCTCTGGGTCGTCGGCCGACGCGATCATCTCCTCTAGCCGCATGGACAGCGCCGTCAGCGGCGTGCGCAGCTGGTGCGAGGCGTCGATCGCGAGCTCGCGGTCGGCCGTCAGCAGGTGCGTGACCCGGCGGGCCGCGCTGTCCAGGCCGTCCGCGACCTGGTCGAGCTCGCTGACGCCGTACCGGCGGCCCACCGGCCGCGGGTCACCGGTGCCGAGCCGTCCCGCCGCCTCGGCGAGTTCCTCGACCGGCCGGGCCGCCCTGCGGGCGAAGAGGCCGGCGAGCAGCACCGTCAGGCAGCCGGACACCACGAGCAGCGGCAGGCCGAGCATGAGCATCCAGGGGTCGCGCACGGCGGCGGCGACGAGCAGCGGCACGCTCGCCACCAGAGCCGCGGCCGCCGCGACCCCCGCCGCGGAAACCCACAGCCGCCAGCGCATCAGCGTTGCCCCCGCTCAGTCTCCTCGCTCGAAGCGGAACCCGACGCCGCGGACGGTCGTGATGAACCTCGCGTTGTGCGCGTCGTCACCCAGCTTGCGGCGCAGCCACGAGATGTGCATGTCCAGGGTCTTGGTCGACGTCCACCATTTCGCGTCCCAGACCTCCCGCATGATCTGCTCGCGCGTGACGACCTTGCCTGCGTCACGAAGCAGGATCCACAGCAGGTCGAACTCCTTGGTGGTGAGGTCGAGCTCGGCATCGCCGTGCCAGGCCCGGCGCGCGTCAGCGTCGACGCGGACACCGTGCACCGATCCCGGGCTCTCCGCGGTGCCCCGGCGCAGCAGCGCCCGTACCCGCGCGAGCAGTTCCGCGAGCCGGAACGGCTTGGTCACGTAGTCGTCGGCCCCCGCGTCGAGGCCGACAACCGTGTCCACCTCGTCGGCGCGGGCGGTCAGGATGAGGACGGGAACCGCGTGCCCTTCGGCCCGGACGCGGCGGCACACTTCAAGGCCGTCGAGTTCGGGCAGCCCGATGTCCAGCAGGATGAGGTCGATCCCGTCGGAAAGCGCTCGGCCGAGCGTGGCCAGGCCGTCCTCGGTTATCTCCACCTGGTAGCCCTCGCGGCGCAGCGCTCGGGACAGCGGCTCGGAGATCGAGGTGTCATCCTCGGCGAGCAGCACTCGGGTCATGACTAAATAGTAAAGCCACGGTAAAACCCTTGCACCACCGGTGCCGCGCGTGTTGTGCAGGCGCAGATTCCAGGCTAACCCGCGGCGCGGCCGGCCCCGCAGGCCCCGGTGTCACTGCCCCGGCCAGCGCGGCGCGCGCTTGCCCGCGAACGCCGCGATCCCCTCCCGCCGGTCGCCGGACAGTGCCGCGGTGCGCCAGGCCGCGTCCTCGATGTCGAGCGCGGAGTCCAGCGTGACGCCCCAGCCGTTGCGCAGCGCCCGCTTGGCCGCGCGCACCGCGACCGGCGAGTTGCCCGCGATCGCCGACGCCAGCTCCAGAGCCGTCGCACGGGCGCGGCCCGCCGGGACCCGGCGGGCGACGAGGCCGATCCGTTCGGCCTCATCAACCGGCACGCGGCGGCCAGTCAGCACGAGGTCGGCGGCAAGCCCGGCTCCGAGCCTGCGCAGCGCCAGCTGCGTACCGCCGCCGCCGGGGACCAGCCCGACGGTCACCTCGGGCAACCCGAACACGGCTGTCTCATCGGCCACGATGATGTCGCAGCTCATCGCGAATTCGCAGCCGCCGCCGAGAGCGTACCCGTGGACCGCGGCCACGGTGGGCTGGGGAAGCCTCAGCACCGCGCCGAACGCGGCGCGGAACACCTCTCGCTGCCGCAGGAGCGCGGCGTCAGTCATCGCATTGCGTTCCTTCAGGTCCGCGCCCGCACAGAACGCCTTCGTCCCGGCCGCGCTGAGCACGACGGCGCGCACCGTCCTGTCCGCGCCGATCCGCGCGCACGCGACCGCGATCGACCTCGCCATCGCGGTGTTCAGCGCGTTCAGCGCGTCAGGACGGTCGAGCACGACCTCCGTCACGAACTCGTCGTGACGGTGCACAGTGATGCCTTCGAGAGCCCCGGTCACGCGCCGAACGTTAGTCGATCCCCTGGGACGCGTCTCGGTCGGGCCGCGTCTGTTCCTCCTCGACGAGCTGGAACAGCGTGGACTGGACGTGTTCCACGTGCGGGATCTCGGTCAGCGTGAGCTCGCCATGCTCGCCGGCCGACTCCACGATCAGGGTGCCGCAGCCGAGCAACCGGTCGAGCAGCCCCTTGCGGAACGACACGTCGGTGATCCGCGACAGCGGGATGTCCCGGCCGTGGCGCGTCACGATGCCGTCCCGCAGCCGCATCCGCCTCGTGGTCAGCTCGTACACCGTGGTGCGCCAGCGCAGCAGCGGATACATCAGCCACCACATCAGCAAAACGACCGCCACGGCGGCCAGCGCGAGCCGCTCGATCCCGGCTTCCTTGCTTCCCGGGATGAGCACTTCCCCGACGAGCAGCGCCGCGACCAGGACGAACGTGAGCGCGATCGGTCGCACCAGTGTCTTCCAATGCGGATGCAAGATCTGCACGGACTCTTCGCCTGGCGCCAGCGACTGGTCGAACCTCATGTCGGACATGTTAGGACTCCCGCACGATAATCCCCAGCACGCAACGGCAACGCCGCCAAGCGCGGCTCGCCGCGCGCAGATCTGTCCCGGTTTTCCGCTGTCCTGGGGGCTGTTGCGGGATGGCTTTGGGCTAGCCCGGACGGGTGATTCCCCGCCGGGTCCGGCTGCCCGTGCCGTCGCCGCCTCCCGCTCGCCCCATGCGCTGCCGACGCCACGCCGGCCACCACCGGCCCGGGCGGGGTTCCCGCAGCAGGCCCCCTGGCAACCCAAACGCCGCGATATTCGCCAGGAGAACCATCCGCAACAGCAAACACCCGACCGCGGGCCAGCCCCCGGGAGACGCGGCCGGGACCGCCGGCCCGGGCGATGTGAAACATCGCGGTTGCCGGGGAGGCTG
>DAHVAN010000485.1 GCA_027314595.1 Actinomycetota bacterium
CTGGCTGGTCCCCGGCCGGGTTCTGCCGGCGCGGTGCGGGTCGTCAGGCGGCTCCGCCGTTCGCGTGGGCGTCTTGTGCGGGTCCTGGTTCGCAGGGGGTGATGGTGACGTCGAAGCCCTCGGCTTGGATCTGGCGGATGTGCCAGGTGAGCTTGCGGCGGGTGGCGGCCCGCCGCTCGCAGTAATCCGGGCCGAGGTCCTCGTACCGCATGCCGGGGCTGGATAGCAGTGTGTGGTAGGCCTTCAGCTGGGTGCTGCCGGCCGCGACGCAGGCCTTGGCCTTGCCGCGGCTGCGGGCGAGCTTGCGGTAGCGGGCGCCTTCGCGGGTGTCGGTCTTGCCGGCCGCGACGGAGGTTTCGCCGGTGATCGCGCCGAGGTAGCGGTTGCCCTTCTTGCGCCGGGACGCGCCGGCGCGCTTGCCGGACTGGTGGTCCAGCGGGGTGCGGCCGGCCCAGGACGCCAGGTGGGCCGGGGTGGGGAACCGGGTCATGTCGGTGCCGGTCTCGGCGAGGGCGTCCTCGGCGGAGCGCCGTCCCCAGCCGGGCATCGACTCGGCCTGCTGGAGCTGCTCCTCGTAGGGGGCCAGCAGCCGCTCGATGACCCGTGACAGCTTGGCGATCTCGTCGTTGATCCAGTCGATGCGCTCCAGCATGGCCTTGAGCAGGGCGGCGTGCTCGGGGGTGAAGAACTCCGCGCCTTCCAGGGCCTGCTCCAGCTCGGCGATCTTGCGGCGGGCGCGGGCGCGGGCCAGCTGGGCGAGTGCCTTCGGGTCGCGTTCCCCGGCGATGAGGTGGTCCATGATGTCCCGGCCGGTGACCCCGTGCAGGTCGGTCACCACCGACGACAGCTTGACCGCAGCGGACTCCAGCAGCTTCTCGGCGCGGTTCTTCTCCCGGGTGCGGTCCTCGGTCAGGTCGCGGCGGTAGCGGGTGTGCAGGCGGATGACCCGGAATTCCGGGGTCGCCACGAAGCAGGAGGTGACCGAGCCGCGCTCGAAGCACGAAGCCAGCCAGCGGGAGTCCGACGGGTCCCGCTTCGGCCGCCCGGGCAGGTTCTTGACCTGCCTCGCGTCGGCAAGCACGCACTCGAAGCCCTCGGCCTCCAGCCGGTAGAACACCGGCTTCCAGTAGTCGCCCGTTGCCTCCATGACCACGGCGGGGACCTGCCAGCAGCGCAGCCAGTCCGCAAGCGCGAGCACCCCGCGCCTGGTGGTGGCGAAGCCGCGGGTCTCCTGCGCGCGCCGTGCCGGGTTCGCATCCGACGGCACCCGGATCGTCGCGTGCATCTCTGCCTTGCCGATGTCGATGCCGCATACCCGGTCCCGGTAAAGCGGCTCGTCGGTCACCTCTTCCACGGCCCGTCCCCTCTCCTGGGCAGAAGCTGCCTGACTGCAGGGCGCCGCCCGGGGAACCGGGGGCGTGCGGAAGAAGCTGGCCCGCGTGCTCGAAGCGACAGTGAACGGCCCCTCAGGTCACGGTTCCCGGCGCCAGACTGATCCACGGTCTCCATCGCGGCCAAGGAAGAAACGGCGTCACGGGCGGCACACGCCATTCTGCCCGCCACGCGCCGCACCGGAAGGAAATCCACCGAACCCGGTGAGGCCCGCAGCTACCGGGGATTTTCACGCCTTACGGCGTCGCGCAGCGATACAGGGACT
>DAHVAN010000005.1 GCA_027314595.1 Actinomycetota bacterium
CGTCCGGGCCTTCCCGTCAGCCATCGGCCCTGAACAGCAGGAGATCCTCGACGACCTCAGGAACGGGCGAGACCCTCGTGCTTCCGGGTAAGGCGAGTCAGGCCGCCGTGGCCTCGCTGGTCACGCTGCCGTTCTGTCGGCTAGCTCTGCCGCGGCCTGCGTGCACGCCGTTGACCCGGGTGCGGGCCAGGGCGGTGCGGACCGCGGTCTAGAGGCTCTCGTCGCACGACGAGCGGTCACGGGCACAGTCGACAAGTCGTCCATGATCGTGGTTCCGTTACCGCACTCAGGTGCAGTCGTCCGTCCCCGTCGCTACTGGACCACTATCAGCAACCTGGAAACATGACAGATCTCAGGCACTAAGGAAATGACCAAACTCAGGTGTTGCGCGCGGTCATGCTCTGCTCTCCTCGCCGTTCCCGGCATCTAGCGCGGATCGTGACGAGAACGCCACATACCGCAAGTATCCGTGAGGTTCCTGGCGGCGATACCGCGCTGCGGGAAGTTCGCGGCTATCCCGGCATGGCATCTAACTGACCTGCTGCCCAGGAACTGGATGGTGCGCAGGTGCTGGCGTGAGCTGGGTCTGCTCGTCCGCTCCCAGCCACGTCAGCCACTAATGCATGGTCCATGCCGTCCACCCGCTGGAGCAAAGGCAGCCCACCTTCCACTCGCATCACAGGCGCTCGGCTGAGGACGGGCCTGGTTTGCGGCCAACAGCGCCGAGAATCCACACCTTGCTGGCATCAGCAGGCTCGGGCCCGCCGGGCCGCCAGTAGGGGACCTGGACCAGCCCGGGGTCGATCAGCTCGAGCCCGGCGAAGAACCGGAGGATCTCCTCCTGGCCGCGCAACGTCGCGCCGGACGTCACCTTCTTGTAGTGCACGGCTGCCTTGGCTGCGGACTCGCGGCGGATATCGCCGGTCACGTGCGACAACACCAGGTAGCTGCCCGGCGGGAGAGCGTCACGAATGGCGCCGACGACCGCGGACGGATCATCATCGTCGCTGATGAAGTGCAATACGGCCACCAGCAGCACAGCCAGCGGCTGGCTAAAATCGATCAGCTTGCGAGTGCCGGGGTGATCCAGGATCGCCCGCGGCTCCCGCAGGTCCGCCTCGATCACCACCGTGTCCCCCCCGGTCTTGAGAGCACGGGAGTGGGCCAGGACCATCGGGTCGTTGTCGACATACACCACCCGGGCAGCCGGGTTAACGCCCTGCGCGACCTGGTGCACGTTGCCCTGGGTGGGCAGCCCTGTGCCGATGTCCAGGAACTGGGTGATCCCCGCCTCGGCGGCCAGGTAACGTACCGCCCGGCGCAAGAACTTGCGGTTCTCAACCGCCATCAGCGGCGCTTCTGGCGCCGCCTCGCTGACCGCCAGGGCCGCCGCCCGGTCGGCGGCGAAGTTGTCGTGACCGCCAAGCCACCAGTCGTACATGCGCGCCGTCGATGGGACCGTTGTGTCGATCCCGAACGGGGCCGTAGTGCCACCGGCCACAACGATTCTCCGTCCCACTTCCGGAAGTCAGGGCGTCGTGAAACTGCTCGAATGCTTTTGTAGCGTCGCTGCCTTGGAGCGCTGGGGCAACCTCGCAGTCATGACAATCTGGGGAGGTGTGCGCTGCTCGTTCACAACGAATTGTCATCAACCGATAGCCGTGGCTGTGCCCCGCGGCCGGCTCTGAACCGGGCAGACTTAATCCGTAACTTACGTATCGGGTGCTGCGGCAATCTCATAGCGTTCGCAATTTGCCGTGGCATCTGGGTTCGGCCACAACAGATTGTTGCGAACCGAATATGGACAGTCACACCGGATTGCGATTAGCGTGCCTGTTGACCGCGTGGCTGCACCCGCATCCACGCTCCCCGGCACAGGAGGCCCCTATGGCGCCGCGGTTCCTCGGCAAGGACCCCGATTCTCCTCAGGGTGGCAGCCCATCCTTGTGGGATGACGGCGACAGCTACGTGATCCAGGGCTGGCGAGTAACCGGCACGGCGATTCTGAGTGAGCTACTCCGTTCCGCTGGGCAGCAGCAGATCCCGGCCAACGAGACACTGATCCGCTTCCCCAAGCGGCTGATGCACATGTTTCCGGAACTGAGCAGTGGCCGGTAACGAGGCCAATCAACTGCTCAGTTCGTGTGAACGGTCAGCGGTGCACCTGGAGATGCGCGACGGCTACAGCCGCACCGATCCGATGTTCACCGGCTGGCGGCAAGGGAGACGTTTCGATCCCGCAGACTGGGACGCATGGTGGCGTCCGTGGCTCGACATCGTGGTCGCAGCGCGCAGCCGTGGTGTGACCATCCGCCGTGCGCGGATCGTGAGCGAGCCGGTCAGCGACTACATCCGGTGGGAGTACGACATCACACTCACCAACGTCGAGGCCGGTGAGGACATCCGGTGGCTGCCCCGGCGCCGCGCCTCGGATCTCTTGCTGCCCGGTAACGACTTCTGGGTGTTCGACGACCGCCTCGTGCTCTGGAATCACTTCACCGGCGAGGGCGAGGTCTCGCCGGAGGGCTGGGAGATTACCGAGGATCCGGCCCAGGTCAAGGCGTGCGCATCGGCATTCGAGTCGGTATGGGACCGGGCGGTACCGCATAGGGACTACCGGCCTGCCTGACCAAGCCCGGTGTAAGACTGCACCATGGTCACCTCGTCTACGGTGCAGCAGGCCAGGCAGCAGATCGCCGACCGCTTGCGGGAGATCAGGCTCGACGCCGGGCTGACCAAACGTGCGGTGGCCACGGCCGCCGGGTGGCACGAGTCCAAGTGCTCGCGGATCGAGCACGCCCGGACCCCGCCGTCGGACGCGGACATCCGCGCATGGTGCCGGATCTGCGGGGTGGATGACCAGGCCGTCGATCTGATCGCCGCGTCGCGGGCGGCCGACTCGATGTGGACCCAGTGGCGACGGCTGGAACGTCCTGGCTTGCGCCGGATACAGGAGTCCGTGATCCCGCTGTGGGAGAGCACCCGCGAGTTCCGAATCTACTCGCCGTTCCTGGTTCCAGGACCGGTGCAGACGGCCGCCTACATCCGGGCCCTGCTCAAGGCGGTGCGTGATCGTCGTCCGAACCTTGTCGATGACATCGAGCAGGCCGTCGAGGTACGTGTGGCCACGCAGCACGTGACCCGTGAAGGCGATCACCAGTTCACGATCGTGCTGGAAGAGAATGTGCTACGGCATCAGATCGGCGGCCCCGGCGTGCTCCGCGAACAGCTCGAATACCTGCGATCCGCGATGTCGCTGCCGTCAGTGACGCTGGGCATCATTCCATTCAGTGCCGACAGGTCCCTGCTGCATCCGGTGGAGATGTTCTTCATGCATGACGATGCGCAGGTAAACGTTGAACTGGTGTCCGGATGGCTGAGGGTCACACAGCCGAGCGAGGTCGAGATGTACGCGCAGGCGTTCGCACGGCTCGCGGAGATGGCGGTGTACGGCAACGCGGCACGGGCGCTGCTCAACCAGGCTATTGACGCCCTCGGCTGAAATCGGCGTGCAAGTTCATGCACGTTCGCTTCCGTGATCGTCCGGCCAGGCATACCGTCGGATCACGGACAGTACCGCACGTATGACAGCGGCCGACGGCCGACCAACACGGCTGTCGGAAGCGGTGCCGTCCGCTCTCCTGGTCTGACGGACCGGCGGGTCCTGCACAGACCCGGTCACGGCGAGCGGCTGGGAGGTGAGGAGTGTCAACGGCCCTGGCTTGTCCGGCTTGCCGGACGGGCGTGCTGGCCCGGCGGGGTGACCCGTTGTGCCCGACCTGCGTGAAGGCGGCGCGGGAGATGGCGTCCCGGCCGCTGTGGGTGTTTGACTCGCTGCTGCTGCGCGAGGCTCTGGCGGAGGTGAACCTGGCGGCGGTCCCGGCGATCATCCGGGCGGCGTGCGGCCTGTCGCAGCGAGACCTTGCCGCGATAGTGGGCTGGAGCCCAGCCGCTCTCAGCTATTACGAGCGCGGCGTGCGTGACGGCATGTTCGACATCCGTACCGTGCTCCAGTTCACGGACGCGGTGGGCATGCCGCGTGCTGCGCTGCTGCCGCTGGTATTCGCGGATCCTGATGCCGACTTGGCGGCTAGCACTGGGAACGGGACGGGGCTGGAAATGGGCCGACGCGATCTCGGCGCCCTGGCTGTCGCGGCCGGAATGACTGCTGTCGTGCCATCTGTGAGCGTTCCGCGGGGAGTTAACAGCTCACACCTCCGGTACTGGCTGGGGTGCACTAACGTGCTTTATGCCCGGGACCGTATCGTTGGCGGAACCGTCTTGCTCTCGTCAGCGTTCCAGCAGTGGCAGCGCGTCCGGCTGGCGCTGAAGGACGGCGTTGCCGGTGAAACCGGCCGCCAGCTCCTTGCGGTGGCTGGGGAGCTGGCGCTGTGCACCGGGTGGCTTGCGCTCGACGGCGGGCGCCCGCCGCTGGCGCGACCCTTGTATGAGGAGGCGCGGAAGCTGGCCACCGACGCCGGAGACGCGGTGCTGGCGGTGCATGTGCTGACGAACCAGTCGATGCTGTACGCGGAGATGGCGCACACCGGCCCGAGCCGGGAGCTGGCCCGGCAGGCGCTCCGGCTGGCCTTCCAGGCGCAAGAGGAAGGTCGCTACATCCCCATGGCCCGGCTGCATGCCCTGATCGCCCTCCGGCACGCCAGGGCGGCCTCGCTGCTGGGCGATAAGGCCGCGTTCCAGGCGGCGATCATCCAGGCTCGCCACGAACTGGACAGCGGCCCCCGCGACAGCGACCCGCCCGAGTGGCTCCGCTTCGTCGATGAAACCGAGATCATCGGGGTAGAGGCCACGGGATACCTGAACCTAGGAGACGCCCGCCGTAGCGCACGGCTGCACCGGCAGGTTCTGGAGGCCGGGCTGAGCATCCGCAACCTGGCCAGCTACGGTGCGGGCCTGGCGGACGCGCTGCTGAAGCAGGGTGCCCGCCAGGACGCGGTAGCCGCAGCGGCGGAAGTCCTGTCCGCGCTCGAAGGCGGGGTGACGTCGATGCGGTGCCTGGACCGGCTCCGCATCGTCCGCCAGGCGGCCGGGAACACGGCCGGGGCGCAGGAGTTCTGCGAGCGCTTCGATGCCGTCGAGCGGATACTGACGGCCTCGTACGGCATGGCCTACGAGGACACGCCGGATGCTAGGGCTGACATCCCAGCGTTATGGCACGAAATCGGTCACCACGCAGCGTCAGCCAGGAAGCTGATGCGGATGGAACTCCGCACCTGGCGGCGCTTAGGTGGCGAAAGGGGTACCCCCGGCATCGCCGAGAACTGGTTAGTGACAGGGCTTAACTGCGGTAGGCGCCGTGCTTGATGTCGCGGATGAATGCGGCCCATGCCTGCGGTCTGACGGCGAGGCGGGCACCGTCAGGGTTCTTCGAATCACGTATCAAGCAGCTTGTTCCGTTCTGGGCGACCTCGACGCAATCGTTGCCTCCGGTGCTCCGGCTGGACTTGCGCCATGGCCTGGTCAGTGTGGTCTCCTGCGCGGTCGTCATTGCTGCTCCTTCACTAGCGTGCGGATCATCGCTGCGGATTCGGCCGGGTCGAGAGCCTGGGTGACCAGATGGGTCCAGGCTAGGGTGAACCGGTCCACCTCCTCGCCGGCTTCCACGTACACATCGCCCATCAGCCCCTCGACATAGGCGACCGGCGGATCCTCCGGATCGGGGAAGGCGAGGATGACGAAATGGCCGTCCATGCCCGCGTTGGCGCCGCCAGTGAACGGGATCACCTGGAGGGTGACGTTCGGCCAGGTCGCGGTCTCGGCGAGCGCGGTGAGCTGCTGGCGGGTCACGGCGGGGCCGCCGACCTGGCGGTGCAGCACCGCTTCATCCAGGATCACGTGGATCTCCGGCGGATCATTCCTGCTAAAGAGGGCGTCCTGCCGGGCGGTGCGGGCTGCCACCCGGCGTTCGGCGTCCTCGGCGCTGATAGCCGGGCGGGTCCGCCTGATCATCTCGTGGGCGTAGCCGGGTGTCTGGAAGAGCCCGGGCACCAGGTGGGCATTGATCCGGACGCTGGCCGCCTCGGCCTCCATGGCGACGAAGCTGCCGGTGAACACGTCGCTGAAGGCGGTCCACCAGCCGCGCCTGCGGGCGTCGCGGCCGAGCTGGATCAGCGCTTCGCGCTGCGGGGAGCGAACCCCGTACAGGTCGAGCATGTCCGCCAGGTCGTCGGTGGTGATCCGGGATCGGCCGTTCTCCAGCCGGTACAGCTTGCTCGTGCTCCAGCCGAGCCGCTGCGCGGCGGCCTCCATCGACAGGCCGCTGGCATGGCGCAGCCGCTCGATCTCGCGGATCAGGCGCCGTCCCCGGACGGTCGGGCTGTACTCCACGCATCCCTCACATCTAGCCGCTCCTGCTTTCAGGCCAGCGTGGGCCTTCCCGGTCTCGGGCCGCAACACGTCGCCGCAACACTTTGTTGTCAATGACCGACCGTCCAGCTTGCACATCGTCGCTGGTGAGCCCTTCCTGCGCCTGAAAGCGGTCAGGCACGATGACGTCTACCCGGCTCAGCAGGTGAAGCGACACGATCGCTGACCAACGCAGGACCCCCGGATGCGGCTGACGAGCATTCCCGCCGGCAGCCTCGCTGAACAAGGACGGACGAGATGGCAGCCAGATCACGGTGCGGTCAGGCCCGCATACAGCGAGTCAGCCATTTCTCGCGTGCCGCAACGGAGCGGGCCACCGCGCCGGGTCTGGTAGGTGCGCGCGAAACCGCGCAGACGCTTCCGCTGCCGCGATCCGTACCCGGCCATCCGGACAGCACATGGGAACAGACCTGTCCCGGCGACGACCAGCAGGTGCGACACGTCAGAGCCGCGCTCCGTCCGCTGCTGGGTGACTGCCCCAACGCCGACGATGTCGGCCTGGTCATGTCCGAGCTGTCCTTTCCACGGTTCGGATCTATCTCACCGAAGGTCCATCCGAGGAGCTTTTCTTACCTGCCTGCTGGGAGTCCTTGCAGACAGAAGCCCCCCTCATCACTGCGGATCTCAGGGAGGCAGCAGTGATCATCGGCGGATGGCGCGGACCCGGCTGGCAGGTCTTCGACGCCGACCCCCGGCTCGGCCGTGAGATCCGGGAATGGATCAGGTCCGCCATAAGCGGGCACGACTGCCCCGTTGACGCTGCCGATGCCGCCCTCGTGGTGACCGAGCTGTTCGGCAACGCGGTGAGGCACGGCCCGGCTGGCGGGCGGGTGCTGGTGGGCTACTGCTTGTGGCGGGAGGGCGCGCGGCTTGTCGTCTGCGATGGCGGCGGGCCTGGCACGCCGCGACTTATGCGCCCCGGTGAGCTGGCCGAAGGCGGCCGGGGCCTGCACGTCGTGGAGGCGCTCGCGACCCGGTGGGGCAGCTTCCGCCTGGCCGGTACCCAGGCGGTGTGGTGCGATTTCGGGCAGCCGCTCCACGCAGCGGCCAGCGACGCCTGGGCCTGGCTGCACTCGGTCTTGTCCGTGTGCAACCTGTCCGCCCCAGGCCGCCCGGTGGCCGCCGTCATGCCGGACACGCTAACTGCCGTGGGGGCACGATGAGCGCGAGGCTGAGCCGAGCCGGGGCGGGTCTTCGACCCGAACCTCACCTGCCTGCCAAGAAGTCTTGCAGGAAGACGCATCTCAAGCAGACCAGCGACGAGAGGCACTCCATATGATGACCAGCGCTCAGCCTGAGGGCAGCATCGCGCGGCCACGCGAGGCTCATCCTGCCAGGCCGGACTCGCTCCCGAGTCGTGTGCCCGGCGCTCACAGACCACTGCTCGCCGTGCCGCTGCGGCGGGGCACGGCGAGATGGTCGGCGCTGGACCCACAGGTCATGGAGAGGGTCCGGGCGGCCCTGAGGCAGCTGTGAGCAGCAGCGTGGCGCCGCCGGTTCCCCGTTCCGGTGTCACCCGATACCAGCACGGAAGAACGGCCGGATGATCCATAATGGCGGGCCGCGCAGGCCCAACGTCAGCCGCATCTACGACCACATGCTCGGCGGCAAGGACAACTACGAAGACGACAGGCGCTTCACTGAAGCCCTGCTCGCAGTTATGCCCGACGCGCAGGCAGCGGCACGCGCGAACCGGAACTTCCTAGCCCGCGCCGTCCGGTTCGCCGTCGGCGAGGCGGGCATCCGGCAGCTCATCGACATCGGTACCGGGCTGCCCGCCATCTCTGATCCCGGCGAGGTCGCGCGCGAGCTAGCCCCCGGTACCCGCGTCGTCTACGCCGATAACGATCCGGTCGTCCTCGCGCACGCCCGCGCCTTGCGGTGCGCAGGTCCCGGAGTCTGCGCGATCCAGGGCGACCTGCGCGACCCGCCCGGCATCCTCCGCCATCCGGATCTGCGGGCCCAGATAGATCTCCGCCAGCCGGCCGCGATCCTGCTGACCGCGGTACTGCATTTCCTGCCGGATGAGGACGAGCCGTACCGGCTGGTGAACATGCTCAAGGCGGCCATGGCGCCGGGCAGCCTTCTAGTGATCTCCCACGCGACGACAGACAACCTCAGCTCCGATGCGGTCAAGCAGATCGAAGAGCTATATGCGCAGGCCACCGCCCCGGCGGTTCCCCGCGCCTTCGCGGAAATCGCCCGGTTCTTCGACGGTGTGGAGCTGGTCTCGCCGGGCCTCACCGATGTCGCCTGCTGGCGCGCCGACCCGCTGCCCGGACTACCTGTGCGGACGATCGTCGTTGGCGGCGTGGGAAGAAAGGTGTGAGCGGCCTCTGCCGTAACCGTGCCCTCCGCATGCATCCCATTCCCCCTCGCTTGCCCCCTTCATGCGGCGCAGCACGACAGCTTGGTCACGTCGCGGCTGAACGACTGGGCGGCGAGCCGCAGCGCCTCGGACATGGTTAGGTACGGCGCCCACGTGTCCGCGGGGCCGGGTACCGTCATCCCGGCGCGGATCGCGCACACCCGGGCGGAATAACAGGGTGGGTGGAATGCGCCGCGTTCCGCCCACCCGCCCCGCGCACGCTCGCGGCGAATGACGGTTAACGCAGTGGCGTGGGGGACCGGAAGGCGGAATGCGGGTCCGTTCCGCCTTCCAGTCCCCGTTCTGGGTCCTCGGCAGTCTCCGGCCCGTCACTGCGAGGTTCGTCGCCGCGCTGAGGTCCGGGGAGCGTGCTGCGCGAGGTAGGCGACCTGGAAGTGGTCGCCGCGCTGACGGCGAGCCGGATAATGACCGCCGACTTGGGTCATCACGGGCGGCTGGCCGAAGGTTCCGCCGTGGGGGATGGCGTCAGTGATCGACGTAGGGATGGTGATGCTACGACGGGAGCGGCCAGGGGGTCGGTGTGGTGCGAGTGTTGAGCCCGCCTCGGGGACGGCGGGTGCCGCCGCAAGTCGCGCGAGGCAGCCGCGAGTCCAGCTTGCCGGGAGCGGATTCTAGCGCGTGCCGCGTGGTGCCATTTTAGCCGGTGATGGCCGATGTTGCCTGGCGCGGAATAGCGCTGTCTATGTTGGTGCATTTTGCGGCAGCGACGAGGAATGTGGCTCGGCACCTTTCCAGGGTTGCGCTGAGGACGGGTACCGGCCGAAGCAAGATATGCATAAACCCGATTTATCTATGGACCGAGCGCGGTCCATAGATAAACTGGCTCAAGGGCCGACATCGCAAATTCTCCTGACAGGTAGCATGGCAGCGCAGGAGAATCGCTCAGCAATCGCGGAGAACATGGCATGGCTAATTCTCTTGACGGCCCGGTAAACATTGCCGACGGGCAGGGCGGCCGTCGTCCGCGCCAGGCAGCCGGGCGGCACCGCAAAGTGGAACTATGCCTGACTGACGAGGAATTCGGAGTGCTCGAAGAGGCGGCAAAGCGATCCGGGCGTGCCCGTGGGGCCTACGCAGCCGAGGCCGCGCTGGCTGCCGCCCGGGGCGTCCCAGTGGCGGGAAGCGCAGCGCTGACTGAAGCACTTGCGGAGCTTGTGCGGGCATCGGGGCTGGTACGCAGAATCGGGGTGAACCTGAACCAGGCGGTGGCGAGGCTCAACGCGACCGGCCAGCGGTCAGGCGATCTTGTTCCCTACGCCAGAGAAAGCCTGCGGCGGGCGGACATGCTGACGGCAGCGGCCGAAGAGGTCCGCAAGGTGCTCCGGTGACGTTCCGGATTCTCATCTACAGCGAACGGATCGTTCCGCTGAACCGGACCGGATTCCGGAGTTCCACTAAACGCGCAGAAGAATCCTCCGGGCGCGTAGAACCCGGCAAGGGAAATGCGGATGGAATTCCGGTAAGGTCTCGCTTCCTGTTCCGGTGGGCGGATTACTCCCGGAATGCATTCCAGGCGGGCCGGATGGCGGACCGGTGATCGGGAAGATCAGTGCCCCGCGCGGCGAGCGCGTCGAGCCGCTGATCTATTACCTGTTCGGGCCGGGGCGGCGCGAGGAACACACCGATCCGCACATCGTGGCGGGCTGGTGGCACCCTGCTGAGCTGGAGCCTCCGCTGCGCGCTGACGGCAAGCGGGACTTCCGGCGGCTGTTCGGGTTGCTGAACCAGCCGCATGCCGCGATGGGCAGCTGGGCTATGGAGCGGCCTGTCTGGCACTGCGCTGTCCGCGCGGCGCCCGGGGACCGGATGCTGTCCGATGACGAGTGGGCGCAGGTCGCCTGCGATGTGATGCACCGCACCGCCCTTTCTCCCTACGGGCAGGAAGACGACGCGGTCCGCTGGATCGCCGTCCGGCACTTCCCTATTAACCTCAATGAGTCAGGCGTCCCGTCGCTGGTTACTGTTTGTGCTAGGGCCAGTTTTTGAGCTTCATGTCCGTTTCGGTTCTGGCGGGGGATGCGCGGTACTGCCCGGCGTGCCCGGGTCGGCACCGGCTTCCACCTGGCCGGAATGCTCCTCCTTCCGCGTGGTCGGGGCAGTTGGCGCTGGTCAGCTGAGTGCCGGCAGGGCGCATAGCCGGTTCCAGCAGATGATGAACGCGTCGTTCCAGGGCCAGTCCGGGCTGATCTTGAGGATCCTTTTCCGGGCGTGGCGGACGAGACGGGCGGGCAGGTGCCAGATTCGGTAGCGGAGCGTGTCCGGCTCTGCGTCCCGCAGGTCCGGCTGGTCGTGGAAGCCGATGAGCCGGGCCCAGGAGGTGAGGTCGGCGGCGATGTTGGCCGCGAGGGCCCAGCCCTTGTTGACCTGCCACGCCTTGCTGGGAAGGTTGCGCAGTCCCATGGCCTTCGCGGTGCGGACGCCGTCGGTCTCGACCGTGGCGTGGTCGCGGTGGGTCACGTCGATGAACTGCGGGTGCTGGCTCCCGGGCACCCCGCCGATACCGGTGTGCGGGATGTTCGTGCAGGTGATGGAGTACTTCCAGCCGGTCTTGCGCTCGTAGGCGGTCATGTTCTTCTTGTGCCGTCGTGACGGTTTCACCCGGCGGGCGATGAACCGCAGGCCGCCGGGCCAGATCTCCGCCCTGCTCATCAGGTGCGTGATCTCGGCGACGTCCTTGTCCTCCTCGACGGTGCCGTCCTGCCGGACGCCTGGCCCTCACGCCTCTTCGGGGACGGCCGCGATGGCTTCCTCGTCGGTCGCGGTGATCATCCAGCCGCAGGTGAACAGCAGGTCCTTGCGTTTCGTGGTCAGGGTAAGCAGGTGCTCCACGAGGTCGTGGCTGGCGCCGGCGCCGTCGACCCGGGCCAGGACCCTGCGCCGGTACACGGCAGGGACCTGCTTCAGCGCCCGGTTCAGGACCTCTTTGTGATCGGTGAAGGTGTTCGACCCGGCGTTGCCGGGGCGCAGCAGCATGTCCAGGCACTCGCGGGTGTTCATGCACCAGGCCGCGAGCGGGTGGAAGCCGTAGCCCTTCTTCCAGGTGGGAGCCGCGTTCTCTTTGTCCGAGTGCGCCGTGATCAGGGTGCCGTCCATGTCGATGACGGTCCACCCCTGCAGGGACTTGCCCGCGATCTCCAGCCACGGGAACCCGCCCGCGGCCTCGATCAGCTCCCACACGTGCCTGCGGATTCTCGCCCGGGCCTGCGCGACCTTCAGCAGGACCTGGTCAGAGGCCAGGTTCAGCACCCGGCGGACCGTGGAAGCCGACGGTGCCGCGCCGAGCACCGGCGCCAGCTGGTCCAGCACCTGAATGTCGGCCATCGAGGTAGCGCCCATCGCGACCGCGACCGCCGTGGACACAAGCACCATGCCCCGGCTGAGCTGCGGAGACGCCCCGGCTTGCGTCAGCGCGGCGTCCAGTTCGCCGGTCAGGCCGCACTGGTCGGCGAGCTTGCGCAGCAGCATCCCGCCGACGTGCCCGACCAGGCCCTTCCCGTCCGCCGTGACCGTCAGGCCGTGGTCCCAGCCGTTATCCTGCATGGCGAAGAGCGCTCCTGTCCCCTGAAGACTGCCTGTTGTGTGGTAACTCAGCAATCTGCCAGGGCAAGGGCGCTCTTCGCCTTGAAATCACCAGCCTCACAGGCCACTTCGGCCGCGCGCACCCGCCAGGTGCCGGACCACGGTACCCGCAGCCAGGAACGCGATCCTGGTGGTTAATTCTTGGTCAGGCGGCGAGGCTGAGTTCGAGGCGTGCCAGGTGGCTGGTTCGCTGCCGGTCTAGCGGGGTGCCGGTCCAGTAGGCCTCTAGCCGCAGGAGGTTGAGCGCGCACGCCATGTAGATGTGGTCGAGGCGGGTTTTCGGCAGCCCGCGGTAGCGGGCGCGGCGTGCTCCGTGGCTGGCGGCCTGGTGCATAGTGCCCTCCACGCCGGCGCGGCGGGCGTAGTCGGCCTGGAACGAGATCTGCTTTTCCGCGGCCCGGGCGGCGGCCTGGGCTTCGGCCAGGTCGCGGGGCAGCACGGTCAGCTGCCGCCGGTTCTTGCCGCTGGTGGTGCACAGGCCGCGGGCCGGGCAGGGGCCGCAGTCGGCGGCGGAGAAGGTGGCCACGATCGCGGCGTTGCCGCGCTGGGCGCATGGCGTCCAGGACGCTGACGTCTTGCCCTGCGGGCAGGTGACGGTCTGAGTGTCGTAGTCGATGGCGAAGTCGGCGCGGGCGTAGCCGGCCCCGGCGCGGGCCTGCGCGGATGTGTCGGCAAGCAGCGGCCCGGTCAGCGCGATGCCGTGCCGGGCGAGTTCAGAGACCGCCAGCGCGGCGGACAGGTATCCGGAATCGACGTAGTGCCGTCCCGGAGTCAGGCCCTTTCCCGCCAGGTCGTCGTCGATGGGGCGGGTCATCTGATTGTCGGTCACCGTGGCATCGGTGGTGGCCACGTGGGTGATCAGGTTCGGGAACGCCGGGGCCGCGCAGTCCTCGTCGTGGCCGCGGCGGCCGGTCCCCCCGTCAGCTGCGCCGGGGCAGCCGCACCGCGGCTGGTCGTCGCAGGTCTCGGTGACGTGCAGCTTGTATCCCAGCCAGAAGGTGTCCCGCTTGACGCCCCAGCGGGCATCCAGATCATAGGGTGAGGCGATCCGGGCATGGCCGGGCGGGAGACCGTCGCCCTCAGGCTCCTTCTCCCGCCGCTTGATCACCTCCCGCCCGTCTGCATCGATGACCCGGGTGTAGTTCTGCAGCAGCACCCGGCGCAGCACGTCCACCGCCGGGATCTCAGCCAGCCAGGCCGGGGAGGAGCTGCCGTAGACCGCCTCGAGCAGCGCGTACCCGTCTTTGGCGTAGGCGATGGCCAGCTCATCTTGCTTCGCCTGGCTGGCGGGGGGCCGCCAGGACGTCATCGGGGTGCCATAGCGGCGGGCGAAGTCGCTCACGCAGATCCGCTGCGCCACCCAGTCCGGGTGCGCGGCGGTCAGCGCCTCTACTGCCGCCCGCACGCTTTCCCCGGCCAGCTCCAGCCGGTTCAGCGCCGCCACCGCCGCGACCACGTGAGTGGAGTCGGTGCGCTGCTTGCCGCCCGCCTTGACCAGGCCGTCCGCGGCCAGGCGCGCCAGCAGCGCGTCCAGCGCCACCTGCTCCAGCCCGCCCCCGGCGACCCGCCCGCGGAACTCCGACAGCACCGTGTGATCAAACCCCGGATCATCCAGGCCCAGGCCCAGCAGGTACTGCCAGTCGAGCCGCATCCGCACCGCCTCGGCCGCCGGCCGGTCAGTCAGGTTCTCCGCCCGCTGCAGCACCGTCACCAGCGCCAGCCGCGACGGGGACCAGCCAGGACGGCCCCGCGTGCCGAACGCCGCCGCGAAATCCTCATCACGCAGCCACTCGCCCAGCCGGTCACGGATCAGCACCGCCAGCGGCCGCGGCCGCTTCCCGGGGTACTTCGCCGCGATCGCCGCCGCGATCCGCGGATCCGGCTCCGGCCAGGAGGCAGGCTGCACGCACATCACATACCCGATTCTGCGGCCGGGGCGGGGAAGAACAGCCGCAAGCCCAGATCATGGCCCGCACGATAGCCGCAGCCGAGCACATCGGCCGGCGTGCCGCGAATTAACCACCAGGATCGAACGCAGCCGCAAAACACCAGCTCACAGCCACGCGAATACTACGGAGCAGCTAAATCGCCAGGTGCGCTGAATGCCGGAGGTTAAATAGCCGTGTTGCCGCTGATGGCGACGAGACCGGAGGCGGCTGTGTGGCGGGTGTTCTGGGTACCGGGTGATGCGGTCCGGGCGGGGGTCCGGAGGCGGGTGCTGGCGGGGTGGGAGGACCTCCCGGCGCGGGAGGACACGGTGGGCGTGCGGGCGGGAGATCCGGTTTTCCTGTCGCCGGATTACCGGGTCGACCCGCTGCTGAGCCTGTACGCGCAGTGCGGCTCGTTTCGGCGGTGCACGGCGGAGACGCGGCGGAACTACGCCACGGACATCCGGCTGCTGCTGGCGTTCCTGTGGGGCCGGGGCAAGTCGTGGGCTGACGCGGTGGAGCGGGACCTGGAGGACTACGAGCACTGGCGGCGGTTCGCCCGGGAGAACCCGGACCGTATCGGCGGGGCGAAGTGGGACCGGGAGCTCGCGGCGTTCACCAGCCTTTACCGGTGGGCGGCAGGGAGCGGCCACGTGGCGCGGAACCCGGTCGCGATGAAGCAGGTGCGCGCCAGGAACGGGGACATGGTGACGGTGTCGGCGTCCCGCGCGAAGGACGCCCGGCGGTCTGACGTGCACTGGCTGACGCCGCGGACCTGGCGGAAGTGGATCGACGTGGGGCTGCGCGGCCACGGCCGTGACGGGGTGCCGGAGCCGGGCTGGGGCGGGCGGCTGGAGGACCGCAACGTCGCGTTCGCGAGGCTGCTGGTCTCTTCGGGGCTGCGCCGGGCCGAGGGCGGTTCGCTGCTGACGTTCGAGGTGCCGTCGTCGCGGCTGGACGGGGGCCGCTACTACCGGGGCAAGGTGTCGGCGGGGCCGACGCGGTCGAAGAAGGACCGAACGTTCTACGTCGCGGCGGACGCGGTCGGGGAGATCGAGGCCTACGCCGACTCCTCAAGGGCGCACGCGGTGCGGAACGCCCAGCGCAAGGGGCTTTACGAGCGGCTGCCCGGGTTGCGGGTGGTCACCGGAGTCACCCGCGGGGCGAGGCCCGTGGTCCGCTGGCGCGAGGAGGACGGGACGGCCGGGGAGCTGCCGCTGCGCGAGCTGACGGCGGACGAGCGGATGCTGCTGTTCACTGAGGGCCCGCACGGCCTCGAGCCGTTGTGGCTGTGGCTGAGCGAGCGGGGCATGCCGTTCGCGGTGCACTCGTGGGAAGGGGTGTTCCGGGAGGCCAACCAGCGCTGCGGGCGGGTCCTGGATCCCGGCGGGCGGGCGCGCCCGGACCCTCACCGGGTGCTCGCCCCCTATGCGACGCCGCATTCCGCCCGGCACTCGTTCGCGCTTTACATGCTGATCGTGCTCAACACGCTGATGGACTTGCGCTACGGGCTGACGGAAGAGGAGCGCCGCGACTTCGCCCAGCTCTACGGCGACCCGTGGTTCATGGTCCGGCAGTTGCTGGGCCACGCTTCCCGGCAGACGACCGTCGAGTGGTACCTCGCGCCCGTCGCCGACCTGAACCTGCGGTCGATGCTGGCCGGCGCGGACGGCCCGGCCGCTGCCCCGATGCCCGAGATGGACGAGGTCTTCGCCCGGCTGGCGCGGGAGTCGGGGAGCATCCAGGACGCCGGCGACATCGGCAGGGCGCTGTCCGGGGCGGCCTGGTGAGCGGGCCGGGGCGCCGGGCCCGAGTACCTGGCCGCCGGCGAGCGGGGCACCGTGGTCGTGCGGCACCATAACCGCGAAGGCCGTGTCCGGGAGTACGACTTCTCGGAGCTTCCTGCCGCCGGGCCGATGCAGCACTCGCTGGCGGCACTGTTCGCGGCCCGGTGCAC
>DAHVAN010000008.1 GCA_027314595.1 Actinomycetota bacterium
CGCGACCATCACCAACGAGAGTTACAACGCCGGCATCGCGGCAGGCGGCAACACCTCGCTCGGCTTCCAGGGAACCTGGACGAACAGCGACGCGACGCCGACCTCCTTCACCGTCAACGGCGCCACCTGCACCACATAACAGCACAACCGCCTCCCCGGCCCGGCCGCCCGGCCGGGCCGGGGAGGCAACCTCCAGCGCGGCCCCGGCCGCAGCACGCCGCTCCCCCGCTCCTGCGGAAGGCGTACTGCGCGGGGCCGCTTGTCATCCTCCTCGCGAGCGGCGTGGCGGCGGGGCCGACCCGCGGGGGAACACCGTAAGCGCGACGGCCTGAGGACCGCCCGGGGCAGGGAAGTCAGGCCGGCCATGACGGGACCTACGTCACTACCCCTGGAGGGTATGGACAAGCAGGCTGATGGTGGCGGGTCCGGGCGGTACCCGGACCCGGAGGAGATGGTCACGATGATGTTCTGGTACGGCGGCGGCTGGGCCTGGTGGCAGGCCGGCCTGATGTGGGTCGTCATGATCGCGTTCTGGGTCCTCCTTGTCTGGGCGATCTACGCCCTGGTCGCCGGTGTCATACGGCGGGGAGGCGAGCCGGAAGACGGCGACGCGCGCCGCATCCTGGACGAGCGGCTGGCCCGCGGCGAGATCGACGCCGAGCAGTACCAGCGGCTGCGCGAGGTCCTCGACGGCGGCAGGGGCCACCCGGCCGGCAGTGCAAGCAGGGGCGGGCGGTGACCGCCGCGCAGGCCGCGGCGTCGCCGGCCGCGACGCGCTGCGGCTGCGCTATGCGCGCGGGGACATCAGCCGGGAGGATTACCCGCAGGGAAAGGCCGCAGGGAAAGGCCGAGCTCGAGGACTGAACCCGCTCGCCCGGCTTGAGCTTGGCCCCGCTCCGGTCACGATCAAAGATCTCGGGGCGGCTTCTCCGCAGGCAGTCACACCGCATTGAGGGAAGCACTTCTCAGGTGAGGAGTGCGCTCCTGCGAAGCGCGCGACCGCACCGCCTGCCTCCGCCCGGACTGTCATCATGTCCCTGGGCTTTCGCGGCGAGCGATTTCCTGGTGGTCTCCCCAGGCAATGCTGTCACGGGCGCACCACATCGAAATTTCTGTGTGTAGTGTGTCCCCCTGCAGGGGGTCCAACTACACCCAATCTTAGAGATCCCGGCTGCGGCGGCCCGGGTAAGAGGCCGACCGGCGTGCCGGACACCCCGAGCGGGAAACTCACTGGTCGCTTTGGCGCGCGCATCATCAGGAACCTCACCCGGCTGCCCGACCCGGGCGCGGCGGCCAGGCTCCGCGGCTACCGGCACGCTGCTCGCCTGACCCGGCCCCCAGGGAGGCGCTGATGACTCCCCGGCTCATGACATGCCGGCCGGGCCTCAGCCGCCCCGGGGCAAGACCCGGGGGGCCGCGTGTTTGTTTTCACAAAAAACCTAGTTTAAAATATAGCAAGCCGGATGCGTGAGGAGAGGATGCGCGATGACCTTCGTGATCGGGGAGCCGTGCGTGGATGTCCTGGACCGGGCGTGCGTGGACGAGTGCCCGGTGGACTGCATCTACGAGGGCGAGCGGATGCTGTACATACACCCGGACGAGTGCGTGGACTGCGGGGCGTGCGAGCCGGTGTGCCCGGTGGAGGCGATCTACTACGAGGACGACCTGCCCGGCAAGTGGCAGGCCTACAAGGAGGAGAACGCGAAGTTCTTCGCCGAGCCACTGCCCGGTCGCGGCGAGCCGCTCGGCTCACCGGGCGGTGCCGCCAAGGCCGGCGTGGCGGGTGCCGACACCCCGTTCGTCGCCACCTTGCCGCCACGCCAATAGCGGATGCGAGAAGGCGGTGCGGCGTGGCCAGCCCTCTTCGGAGCGGGCCGCGGCGCCGCCGGTCCGGAGGAGGCCGTGATGGCGGTGATCGTTGACAGGGATTTCAACTGCCCGTACTCGTACCTGGCCAGCCAGCGTGCTGACCCGCCGAGCCGGGCGAGGGTAGTTTCCCAGCCTGCACGCTTAATTTCTACTACTGGTACTGATATAAAATAAGTCTATGGATACGGAGCAGCTCCTGGCACCTGAGGACGCGGCGCCGCTCAGCCGTAGCCGCGCCGAAGTGCTGGACATGCTGCGCGCCGCGGACGGCCCGCTCGGCGTCCGGGAGGTCGCACAGCGGATGGGGCTGCACCCGAACACCGCGCGGTTCCACCTGGAGGCGCTGGTGGAGGCGGGCCTGGCCGTCCGTGAGACCGAAGAGCGGGATACTCCCGGCAGGCCCAGGATCGGCTATCTGGCGGTCGCGGACGGTCCCGCGGGACGGCGGCGCTACCGGCTGCTGGCCGAGATGCTGACCAGCCTGATCGCCGGGACCATGCCCGAGCCGGCCAGGGCCGCGGAGGAGGCCGGGCGCGAGTGGGGCGCCTACCTCAGCGAGCAGCCCCCGCCGTACCAGAAGCTGACCGCCGAGGAGGCCATCGGGAAACTGATCGCGATCATGGAGGAACTGGGATTCTCCCCGCAGGCGGAGGCGGGCGACGCAGACGGGCAGTACCGGCTGTGCCTGCGGCGGTGCCCATTCCGCGAGGTGGCCCAGCGCCACCAGGACGTGATCTGCTCGCTGCATCTGGGGCTGATGCGGGGAACTCTGGCCCGGATGCGGGCACCGGTCACCGCCGACCGGCTGGACCCGTTCGTCGAGCCCGGCCTGTGCGTCGCCCGGCTGACCGGACGCCACGCGGACGAGGGCCAGCGGGCCGCGGCCGGGACCCGGCAGCCCCGTAGCCCGGCAGCCCCGTAGCCCGGCAGCCCGGAGCCCGGAGCCCGGCAGGCTATCGTGTCTCACGCAGCAGTCCGGCGAGAACCGCCGCCTGGCTGAGGCCGAGATCCCTGGTCGCGGTCAGGAGCGTCACCGGCTTGCCCGCTGCCAGGGCGCGGAGCCGGCTGAGCGCCTCCCGCGGCCCGGGCTGCTGGAGCTCGGCCGTATAGCGGTGCCTGAACTCGTCGAACTTGGCCGGGTCGTGGCGGTACCAGGTCCGCAGTCCGGCGGACGGTGCGACGTCTTTCGCCCACTCATCGAGCCGGGCGGCTTCCTTGCGCAATCCTCGCGGCCACACCCGGTCCACCAGCACGCGAGCGCCGTCCTGCGGCGAAGGGGCGTCGTAGACGCGGCGCACGCGTATGTCGGTGCTCACTGGCTGCCTCCTTCGTTCAGTCCTTCAGCAGGCCGCGGGCGGCGGCGGTGCGGGATGATGGCGGACGATCCGCCGGGTCTGGCCGGTGGCGCCTTCGCCGGTGATGGTCATCAGGCACGTCCTCGCATTATCATTGCCGACTGTTTAAACAATAAATACTGCGAAAAATTTCCTGGCGTCCTCAGAGCACGATGCCGGGCTGTTCCTCGATCAGCTTCCTCACGTGGGTGAGGAGGCCCGCGGCGGTGGCGCCGTCGACGGCCCGGTGACAGATGGACAGCGTGAGCGTCATGCGTCCGTTCGCGATGATCGCAAGCGGGGACTGGCGACGGCTCGGCAGCTTCGGCGACTGCCTCACCGATGACGGCGACGGGCGCGCCGATCGGGACCGAGGCTCCCTCGGCGACCAGGACACGGGTAAGCACTCCCTCGTCGTAGGCCTCCATGTCCATGGCGGCCTTGTCGG
Organism: Actinomycetota bacterium; assembly: GCA_027314595.1. Classification (GTDB taxonomy): domain Bacteria; phylum Actinomycetota; class Actinomycetes; order Streptosporangiales; family Streptosporangiaceae; genus Trebonia. The sequence goes on from DAHVAN010000008.1 coordinate 3,652, forward strand.
TCTCGATCACCGCCAGCACGTCGCCCTTGCGGACCTGGCCGCCTTCATGCTTGACCCACTGGCTCAGGACGCCTTCGGTCACGGTGTCGGACAGCCGCGGCATGAGCACCTCGGGCATCAGCGCCCCCGAGGGTCTCGCGGGTGATCGCCGCGGCGTCCGGCAGGGCGGCGAGCTCAAGCGGTTTCGCGTACGGCAGCGGCGCCTCGGCGGCGGCTACCCGCCGGACCGGGCGTCGAGATAGTCGAACGCGCCCTCGGCTATCGTCGCGGCGATCTCGGCGACGTGCTCCCCGTCGGGGACATCCCCCTTGGTGTTGTACAGGGCCAGGTTCTCCAGCACGAGGACCGGGTCGTCGTCGCGGATGGCCGCGGTCAGCAGGCCCTTGGCGTCGGCGCAGGTGGCCGGGGCGACGACCTTCAGCCCGGGCACGTGCGCGTACCAGACCTCCAGGTTCTGCGAGTGGGCGGTCTCCACCACCGGCCGCAGCCCCATCATCGCGGCCCCGATGGCGACGCCGGTGAACCCTTCCTCGCAGATCGGGGTGTCCCTGACGCGGCGCGGGCCGAACTCGGCGAGCAGCCCGGCGGTGATCTTGTACGGGCCCTCGAACACGCCGATCTCCTCGCCGGTCAGCAGGACGTTCTCATCGCGCCGCAGTTCGGCGCGCAGCGCGTCGTGCAGGGCCTGCCGGTAGCTGATCACGGTCATGCCGGCCCTCCCCCGGCGACAGGGTCCCCGGGCAGGCCGCGCAGGTGGCGAACAGGTAGTCCTCGGGCCTGAGCGCGGCGGTGAGGCCGGTCACGGTGGCCTCCTCGCCGAGGTTCAGCCGGCAGTCGCGCCTTGAGCCTGCAGCTTCCTTGCAGGAGACAGACGGCAAGCCAGTTTTTATGAACAATCTTGGTATAAAATCCCCGCATGGGGACTCTTGCTCACGGCGGACCGCGGCGCGCCGCGGCACCGGGCCTGACGGTCCAGGCCCCGTGAGCGAGGCGGCCCGCACCGGCACCGCGCCGGGCCAGCAGGCGCTCGCGCGTTCCCGGCAGGACCGGCGTGCCCTGGTGGTGATGACCATCGCGCACGGCATCCAGCACTTCTACGTCGCCGGCCTGGCCGTGACCTACCCGTTCGTGGTCGCCCAGTTCCACGTCTCCTAGGCCGTGCTCGGGCTGTGGCTGTTCGCGGCCGGGCTGCTGGGCGGGCTGCTGCAGGCCGCCGCCGGGCTGCTGCACCGGGCGAGCGCCCGCACCGTGCTCACGGCGCAGGACGTGGCGATGGGCGGCACGGCGCTGCTCGGCTCGGTAGCCCCCGGGTTCGGCGCCTTCGGGTCGGCCCGGATCCTGGGCGCGGCGGTCAGCTGGCCACAGCACCCGGTGGGATCGGCCTACCTGTCCGACCGCTTCCCTGACCGCCGGGCCACGGCGCTGAGCTGGCACACCGCGGGCGGCAGCCTTGGCACCGTCGCCGTCCCTGTGCTGATGTCGGTCGTGGTGGCGGCCGCGGGATGGCGCTGGGCGCTGGTGGCGCTGGGCGGAGCGCTGATCGCCGGCGGCCTGCTGATCCGGGTCGCGCTGCCGCCGGAGCGGACCGGGGCCGGGGCCGGGCAGGCCGGGGAGCGGTCGGCGGATCGCGCCGGGCTGCGGCAACTGCTGCGCCGCCCGCAGGTGGCCGCCGTGCTCGCCGCCGGGACGATCGCCGCCGGCGGCCGTGGCCTGGGCACGCTGAGCACCTACATTCCCGCCTACCTGCGCAGCGGGCTGCACCTGTCCACGCTCACCGTGGGGGCGCTGTTCACGCTCATCATGGCGGCCAGCATCGCCGGCCCGCTGGCCGGCGGGCTGCTCGCGGACCGGTTCGGCCGCGCCCGGACCCTCACCGTCACCTATGTCGCCGCCGCGGTCGCGGTGGCCGCCTTCGGCTATGCCGGGCGCTCCCTGTGGATGCTGGCCGTGCTCGGCGTCTGCGTGGGCGTGCTCGCCTACGCCGAGTCGCCGATGCTGCAGGCGCTCTTCTCGGACCTGACCGGCGACGGCGCGGCCCGCGCCGCGTTCGGCGCGTTCTTCGCGATCTCCTACGGAATCGGGTCGCTGTGGATAGCCGTCATCGGCTGGGTCATCAGCGCCGCCGGGTTCCCGGTCGCGTTCACCGTGATGGCCGCGTCGTTCGCGGCCGCCGCGGCCATCGTCGGCTTGGCCGTGCGAGGCGGGCAATCATCGCCGGGCCGCCGGTCCCGGCCGGATGATCCGGCATAAGGATCCGCCGCCCGGCCGCACGGCGGTCTCGCGGTAGGCGTCGTAGGCCTTGGTGCACTCCATCACCCGGGCGACGCCGTCGATCTTGCTATCGGTCATGGCTCCATCCCTGAGCGCGCCAGCGGAATCGCGGACGGCCGCCCTGGCCGCCGCCGCTTGCGGATTACTTGCGGACGACCGTGACCGGGGGCCTCGCCGGGGTGCGGGCGGTCTGCTCTGCGCTCGCGACGTGGGGCGGTCCGTGTCGCCCCGTCCGGGCCAGTGACAACCGGCCGTCGGGCCCGGGACGAAGGTCCCTGATGCCGTCCCGGCGGAACCGGGATGCTTGAGCGGTCCAGACCGCGCGTGAAGGAGAGAGGTGTCAGGCTTGACCGCTGTACAGGAACGCGCCGACTTGCCAGCCTGGGCGGCGGCCACCGCACGAGAGCGCCGCGGCTAGGCTCATGCGAACCACGCCGATACGCATATACCGGCACGACATCGCCACGCGGCCGTTCATCGTGATCTGGGAGGTCACCCAGGCGTGCCCGCTGGCCTGTGTGCACTGCCGTGCCGAGGCCCGGCCGGACCGCCACCCCGGTGAGCTGACCACTGATGAGGCGCGCGACCTGATGGCCCAGGTCGCGGAGTTCGGCAGCCCGCCGCCGCTGTTCGTGCTCACCGGGGGCGACCCGTTCCAGCGTCCGGACCTGTTCGACCTGGTCAGGCACGGCACCAAGCTCGGGCTTCCTGTCGCGGTCTCCCCCTCAGGCACGCCCACGCTGACTCCCGGCCGCCTCGCCGAACTGCGTGAGGCAGGCGCCCGGGCGATCTCGCTGAGCCTGGACGGGCCGACCGCGCAGGTCCACGACCGGTTCCGCGGGGTGCCCGGGGTGTTCGGCTGGACGCTGGACGCCTGGCAGGCCGCGCGGGAACTAGGCCTGAAGGTGCAGATCAACACCACCGTCACCGGGCATAACCTCGCCGACCTGGCGGACATCGCGGCGCTGGTCAGCCACCTGGGGGCGGTGTCGTGGAGCGCCTTCGTGCTGGTGCCGACCGGGCGGGGCGCGCTGCTGCCCGCGCTGACCGCGCGGCAGGCCGAGGACGTGCTCAACTTCGTCTACGACGCGGGCGAGTTCGTCCCGGCCCGGACCACCGAGACCCACCACTTCCGCCGCGTCGTCGTCCAGCGCGAGATCCTCAGCCGCCGCGGCGCCGATCACGTCGCCGTGCTCGGCCTGGGCGACCTGTATCTGCGGCTGCGGCAGCGGCTCGGCGACCTCGGCCTGCCGCGGCGCAACGCCCGCCGCCCGCCGGCGAACGTCAACGCCGGGCAGGGGTTCGTGTTCATCTCCCACCTCGGCACCGTCCACCCGAGCGGATTCCTCCCGCTGCCCGCCGGCAGCGTGCGCACCGGCCGGCTCGCCGGCATCTACCGCACGTCGCCGCTCTTCACCGGCATGCGGGACCACGACAGGCTGACCGGCCGGTGCGGCGGCTGCGAGTTCGCCCCCGTCTGCGGCGGGTCGCGCTCCCGCGCGTTCGCCCTCACGGGCGACCCGTACGCCGAGGACCCCTGGTGCTCCTACCAGCCAGGAACCTTCCCCTACCAGGCAGACCTGGCCGCGATGGGCCTGCGGCCAGCCGCGTGATCGCGAACGAGAGGCTGACATGGAGACCGGGTCGCTGGCGGCGGCGCTCGAACGAGAGCACCACGAAATCGATGCGGGAATAGCGGCGTTCGCCGCTTCACCGGGGGACCCGCGGTCGCTGACACGGGCGATCCGGGCCCTGCGCCGCCACATCTACCTAGAGGAGGAGTTCCTGTTCCCGCCTCTGGGCGAGGCAGAGCCCGCACTGAGAGCCCCGGTCTTCGTCATGCTGCGCGAGCACGCCCAGATATGGGCCGCTCTCGACGGACTGGACGCGCTCGACGCGCCGGACCGCGAGCCCGACCGCGGCGCCGCGCTCGCCCTTTGCCGGCAGCTGACCGTACGGCTCCTGCACCACAACCTGAAGGAGGAGAAAGTGCTGTATCCGCGAGCCGACGACGTGCTGCCCGCGGCGGCCGCCAGCCGGCTGCGGGCATTCCTCGGCTCCGGCGAACTGCCCGAGGGGTGGGCATGCGCCAAAAGCGCGGCCCGCGATTCTTCGCGTCGGCGGTAAGCAGGTGAAAGCGGTCCCGCGATCCTGGTGGTTAATCCGTCGGGCGCTGCCCTGCCCTGCCCTGCCCTGCTCTGCCATGCCCTGGCCTGTCCTGCCCTGGCCGCTGGCCGCTGGGCGTCGGCTGGCGGGGCCCGCGGGCCCTGCGAACCCGCGGCGGGCGGCGGCCACCGGACGCGCCCGGGAACCGGGCTGCTGATGTCCGGTTCGCGTGGTGCGCCGTCCGGTCAGCGCGCCGCGGCGCCGCCCCGCCCGTGAGGCGGGGGGCGGCGCGTTATTTCGACGCGGGCCCAAAGCCGTCCTGCAACAGCCTCTCATCTGCCGCCCGTGCGGGATCGTCATGGCGGCGGCGCGTCTACGGCGTTTCCGCGGAAGCGCCTTGTGCGGAATTTCACAAGCCACTTCCGCGCAAGCGTGCGCTTGTGCCGCGTGCGGTTGGTTGACCTGGGGCTGAGCTTGCATCCGGGGCGGTCAGGGCCACCGCAGGTAGCTACCGCTCCCGACTCGGTCAGCGGCGCCAGGACCGCCGCCACCTGCGGATGGCGCAGGCGGCGGTCCCGGCTGTTGGCTCTTGCGACGGTCAGAGAACCTGGCGAGGCCAGCCTGGCGCTGTCAGGCTCAGGCGCGGCCGATCCGCACCCGCCACACTTGCGGCCCGCTCTCCAGGTAGTCCCAGGTGAACTGGCCGGCGTGCTCGGCTTGGAACTGATAGCGCAGCGGCTTGGGGTCGTGGTCGTTGACGAGCACGAAACCAGCGCCCGGCGGCAGGTCCCTGTAGGCGCCGAAGATCGTCTCATGCCGCCGCGCCGGGGCCAGGTCGCGGACGTCCAGCACCTGGTCCGCCCGGGCGGCGGCCGCGTCCGGCTCGCCGCCGGCCGGGCCCTCGCCGGCGCCACGGGCGAGGCCGTGCAGCGCTGCGGTCACCCTGACCGCCAGGTCCGGCCGGGCATCGCGCAGTGCGGCCCACGCCGACGCGGCGATCGTGCAGGCACGGTCCGCCTCCCCGGCGCGGGCCAGCGCCGCCGCTGCCTGCAACAGCAGGGACACCACCGCGGCAGGGGCGTCGGCTGGCCGGCTGTCAGCGGCTGGGACGGCCGGGACGGGAACCTCGACGGCCGCGACCGCCGGGGAGTCGGCTGGCCGGCTGTCAGCGGCCCGGACGGCCGGGACGGGGAGATCGACGGCCGCGACGGCCGGGGCGGGGACCTCGTCGCGCCCGGTGCCGTCATGCATCTGCGCCAGCAGTCCGGCCAGGTCCACGGACTCGTCGGCGAGCAGGGCGGGCAGCAGCACGTCGTTCTCCCTGGCCGCGTGCGCCGTGAACAGCCCGGCGATCTGCTGTGCCTGCTCGGCGGCCGCCGTGCCGTCGGTGACGGTGGCGACCCGCGAGCCGAGCGCCGACAGGGTGACGTGCTCGGCAGTCATTTCGCCGACCAGCCCCGCCATGTCCGCGTGCGCCGCGGCGGCCGGGTAGATCGTCCGCTCCTCGCCCGCGGCATGCGGGAGGAGCACTTCGGCGAGGTAGGCGACCAGGCCGGCCACGGCGGCACCGTACGGCCGCCCGGCCGCGACCGCGCCGGAGACGGCGTCGGCGCGCCCCGCGAGCTCCTCACCGAGCCTCTTGTGATGGTCGAGCATCGCTTCGTACGCATCGATCGCGGTGATCGTTGTCATGACTCTCGTCTCCTTTGGGACACGAACCCTCAGTCTTAATTGTTTTTATCAAATTAGTTGTGTAAACAACAAGGAATCGGCGGCGGATGTGAGCGAGACGACACCACCGGCCAGGGCGCGCCGGCGTCGATGTGCCCGGCCGCCCCTGCGGCGGCACATGATCGAGGTGCCGGCCGGGCGTTTCGTGCCGGCCGGGCGCTTCGTGCCGGCCGGGCGCTTCGTGCTGGCCGGCGTCGGGGGACGTGTGCGGGGTGATCGTGGTCCGGTAAAGGCGGCGACGCCGGCGACGCCGGCGCGAACATGTCGTCAAGCGCGGCGTGGAAGAGCAGGGACCGTCCGTTCCGGATAACGGGGGCGGAGGCGGCTGGTGCCGGCGCCCGGCTCGCCCGCCCCAGCCCGGGCGCGGCAGCGACGATGATCGCGGCCACCGCGGCGACGGCGATGGCCGCGGGCGGGGGCGTGGCGCCGGCGTCGCGGCGCGGACCGGGTGTAGCCGGGGCAGCGGCCTGCGCGGCCTTGCGCCCGGGGGTTATGGCGGGGATCCCCGGGGGTCGTCCCGCCGGGGCGGCGGAGCCTTGCGCAGCAGCAGGGCCGGCGTGACCGACAGGTTCGCCGCCGCCACGAGCCCGGCCGCGGCGAGCATCCCGCCGCCGGCCGCGAACGCGGCGGGCCGCGTGGCCGCGAACCCGGCGCACACCGCGGCGATGCCCGCGGTGACCAGGGCGTACGTAACCGCGGCGATCCGGTGATCATAGAGGTCGCCGAAGCCAAGCGGCCGGCCCGAGGGGCCGGTGGCGATGCCCCGGCCGCGCAGCACCGACCACACGATGAACGGCACGACCTTGTGCGCGTGGCCGGTGAGGGCCGCAAGCAGCCAGCCCGCGAACGCGGTCACCGCCGCGGCGGCCAGCGCCATGCCGCCGTGGTGGTCGCGGGGCATGACCAGGGCCGCGGCGAGCGCCAGCCCGGCCCCCGCGATCAGGAAGCCCGCGGCGGTGACCACGAACATCAGGTGCAGCCCGCCCTGGCGGCGCCTGTGCCGGACGTGCGCGGCCAGCGACGCCAGGTGCGCGGCCAGCCCGGCGGCGAGTGTCACGGCCCCGGCCCAGGCGAGCGGGGCCAGGCCGGCCAGCAGTCCGGGTGAGAGCAGGGTCACCCCGGCGGGGATCAGCCAGACCGCAAGGCGCCCGGCCACGTGCCGGCCGGGCACGTGGGCAAGGAAGAACATCGGCCACAGCTTTTCCGCCACCGCGACGTAGCTGAGCCCGAGCCAGCCGAACAGGCCGATCACCGCGTGCGCGAGCACGACATGGCCGGACAGGTCGAACCAGCTCCCGCGCCGGTCGGCCACGTAGGTGACGCCGAAGCACGCCGTGGCCGCGAACCCGGCTACGGCGAGTCGCAGGCCGGTGACGATGTGCCCCTTACCGCGCGCCGCCAGCGGGGCGGACAGGTTGGCGACAAGCAACGTGACCGCGACGGCGGCCAGGCCTCCGCCGGCCTCCACCACGCCCTCCTGCCGCGCGGCGATGCCGGAGGGCAGCAGCCAGGCGGCGGCCAGCCAGGTCACGAACGTGGCCCGGGCCAGGGCGACCGAGCGCAGCGGGCGCTGCGTCACCACGGGCGTGAACTGGTGCAGCGCGCCGGCCACGCCCATGGACAGCGTCGCCAGCAGGCCGAAATGAGCGGCCGCGACCACCGGGTCGGCGGTCGGGTCGCTCATCGCGGCCCCTCGTGCCCAGATCAGGGCCGCGCCGCAGGCCGCCAGCCCCAGGGCGGCGGCCGCCAGGAAGCTCAGCGGGACCGCGGGCGGCGGCACCACGGCCGGTACCCCGGGAGGCCGGCCCTGCCGGGCCCCGGGCCCGGGCCCGGGGCGTGGCGGCACGGGCGGGCGTGC
>DAHVAN010000017.1 GCA_027314595.1 Actinomycetota bacterium
CCGCTGAGCACTGCCGAGATCCGCCGCCTGCTCAGCCTGCCCCGGCACGACCCCGAGGCCCTCCACCTGGGCCTTCGGTGGTCGGCCTGGCGGCGCCGCCACCAGGCCGACGCCCGGCGGCGGCATTTCCGCCGAAGGCTCAGACGGCAGTCCCTGCAGATCTAGCCCTGTAGTACTAGCCCAAATGCCGCTCCAAAATGGTGGACACGATTCGTAGTCTTCGCTCGCCGCCGCGCCCATGCCGGTATCAGGTGCCGTCGAGGGGGGCGGCCATGAGGCGGAGGATCTCGTCGGCGAAGTCCGGAACTCCCGCCCGGCTCAGAAGAGTGGCCAGGTCTCGCGGGGCGGGCGGCGGCCTCCTGGTGTGGGCGGCCTGCTCGCGGATGACCTGCAGGAGGGTGGGCGGGCTGAGGTCGAGTTGGTCGAGCGGGAAGTCGTCGGGGTGGACTGCCTCCAGGCCCGGTGGCTTGAGCGCGGCAACCGGGAATTCCTTTACGTTCGCGGTGATGATGCCCTGCGCGCCGCCCTGGACCGCCGCTGCGTCCACGTGCCGGTCATCCTCGTCGGGCAGTCGGATTCCCGGCTCGCGTTCTTCCCAGCCGGTGACCAGCGCGTCATCGAAGGCCTCCCGCATGCTGGCGAAGCGCTTGGCGGCGTCGATGCCCGGGTGGATCTCCTCGATGGCCGCCTGCGCCTCGCCGAGGATCCGGTCCGACCACAGCGGGCGGTACAGGCCTTTCTCCGCGACGCGCAGCAGCGTGTCGGCCAGTGCGACCGGTACGAGCACGCAGGCGTCGAGTACTGCCGTGTAGCGCGGCATGGCTAGGAGGCGCCCTCCTGGCGGGCGGCCCGCCTGCGGGCTTTCTTGAGCGCTGCGGCGTAGTCCTCGGGGGTGCCGCCGTAGATGCCCGATTCGCTGGCGTCCTCGGTCATCCGGTCCAGGGTGGCGCGGCGACCGGCGTGCTGGCGCTCGGTATAGGCGAGCAGGTCGGTGAACAGGATCCTGCGGTGCCGTCCCGGCTGCTCGAAGGGAATCCTGCCGTCTTCCAGGAGTTTGACCATAGTCGGCCGGCTGACGCCGAGGAAGTCGGCGGCCTCCTGGGTGGTCAGCCGCTGGGTGCGCGGGACGAGGGTGATGACCTTGCCCTCGCGCATGGCCTCCACCACCTCGACTAGGACCCGGTAGACCTCTGCGGGCAGCGGGACCTGCTCGCCGTCCGGGCCGAGCAGCAGCCCCGGTTCGGTGTGGTGCTCCAGGAACCGGCCCAGGTCCAGCAGCGCGTTCAGGTCACGCGGCGGGAACACCACTCCCGCCGGGGCTGTCGTCGTAGCCATCATGTCCCTCCCCGCAACCAGCATACCGCAATTCGAAAGAAACGAAAGCTGTTTGTGCGTACCGAGCTATACTCGCGTGACCCCGGCTGCGTGTTTGCAAGCCCGGTTCAGGGGTTTTCCGGCGCGATGACGGTTCCGGTCTCGCCTTCCTCGGCTGTTATGACTTGTGGTCCAGGTGGTTTCTGATGCCGGGCGCCTTCGGTGCTCCGCCCGTCCGCATCGGTGCCTGTGCTGGTCGAGAACTTGGCTATCGGTTTGACCAGGGATTTCCATACCGCCATGATCATCGCTCGTGTGCGTGATGCTGGTCTACCGGCTGCTGGTGACCGTGGTGTCCTGGCCCGCGTTGCTGGCGCGGTCCTCCTC
>DAHVAN010000022.1 GCA_027314595.1 Actinomycetota bacterium
GGGTGCGGCTCTTCTGGGGTGAGCTGGTTACGCTGCGAGGATGAGGTCTTCGCGGTAGATGGCTCCGTGGATGCGCCTATGCTCTTGGCGCAGGTGGTAGCGCCAGTAGTCCTCGAAATCGCTGCTGGCGATGAGGGCGCGGAGCTTGAGGATGGCCTCGGCGCCGTGGAGGCTCCATCTCGCGCCGGTGATGTCCATCCTGTCCTTCACGATGTGCCTGCAGGCACCTTCTATGATCCCGGTGGCGATGGGCCAGCCCTTGGCCAGCGCGGTGGCGTAGCCGAGGTAGTCCTGCTTGTTCTGGAGGTAGCGGGCGCATTCGCCGGCGCCGGCCCGTTCGGGGCCGGAGTAGCCATAGGCGGTGGCGCGGCGCCGGATCCCGGCCGTGACCTGCGCGGACTTTCCGTGCAGGATCTTGCGGGCCTGGTCTGCGACCCATTCCTCCGCGGCTGGCTCGCCTTTGTCGAAGAAGGACCAGGCGGCCTTCCAGCAGTACTCGAGTTATCCACGGGACCCGACTCGCTCTCATCAACGTCTTCAACGACCTTGATGTTGGCTCTCTGCCATCGTTGCTGAGGCCTTATCTACGGGGTTTCAGCAGCGAGAAGGAGCGAGGACTGGTGGCTTACTGCCTGGCGGTGCGGCCTGCGTCCGGGGAGCGGACATGGACGGTGGTCGACGCGTCGTATGCCACGGTCGGCCCGGTCGAGGAGTGGCTGGAGGCGCACCGTTACCTGTGGTCGCCGAACACGGTCCGCGGGTATGCGACGTCGCTGGCCCAGTGGTGGTCGTTCCTCGAACAGCGCGATGAGACCGGGCAGTGGACGGAAGCCGGGGTCCCGGCCGTGACCGGGTTCCTGTCGTGGCTGCGCAATGGCCGGACGGTCGAGCACTCGCTGGCCGTGCGGGGCGGTGCGCCGTCGGCGGAGACACTGAGTGCCCGGCTCGCGGCGCTGATCTCGTTCTACCAGTGGCAGGCGGTCGTTCATGACGTGCCGGTCGCGGGTCGGCTGATGCGGGGACGGCCGTCGCGGGCGCCCTCGCGGGGACTGCTCGCTCACCTTGACGCCCGTCAGGGGCTGGCTCCGTCGTCGCTGGTCAAGGTGCGCCGCCGTCGGCGGGACCGTCCCCCGCTGCTGCTGCCGCAGGAGATCCAGGCGATCATCGACGGCTGCGCGTCCTGGGATGCCGCGGCCGACGACTGGAAGGGCAATCTCCGCGACAGGCTGATTTTCTCCATGCTGGCGGAGACGGGGATGAGGCTGGGCGAGGTGCTCGGCATGACGATCGGCGACTTCGTGATGGGCCTGGGCGGCACCGCCTATATCGAGGTGGTCCCGCGGGAGGACAACGCCAACGGGGCCCGGGTGAAGATGATGCGTCCCCGGCGGGTGCATGTCAGCGCGGACCTCGAGCGGCTGTTCGCCGACTACCTGACGCACCTGGCCTGCCGGGCCGCGTCGCTCGGGCTGGAGATCACGCCCGGCTCGCCGCTGCTGGTCAACCTGGACCGGCCCCCGCTGCTGGCCGCGATGCGGGAGGGCACCGTCCGGGACAAGGTCACGGCGCTGAAGAAGAAGGGCATCGGCCCGGCCGGGTGGACGCCGCACTGGTTCAGGCACTCGCATGCCTCGGCCCTTTTGCTGGCCGGGACGCCGGAGTGGGTCGTGTCCCGCCGGGTTGGCCATGCCCACGTCCAGACCACGATCGACCTTTACGGCTGGGTCCGGGAGGACGAGGCCCTGAAGGCGGCGGCGAACTGGAAGACGTACACGTCAGCATGGCGGGCCGGCCATGACGGGTGACCGGGGCCCGGCCCGGCTGCGGCTTGTCCCCGCGACTGCCGCCGACCCGGAGAGCCGGATGCTGGCCGACCTGCCGGCCGGGTGGCACGGTGACGTGATCGGCCCCGGAGTCGAGGGCTGGGAGTCGGTGGGCGAAGGAGGCCGTGACCGCGCCCTGCACCTGGAAGGGCTCCCCGAACGGCTGAGGCTCGAACTCGCGTGGATGGCCTGCTGGCAGCACCGGGACGGGCTGAAAGTGCCCGTTGACACCTGCAACCAGCTCGCCTCGCTGCTGGCCTGGGCACCCGGGGCCGGGCACCCGCTGCCGCAGTCGCTGGCCTGGGCCGACAAGCAGGACCTGCTGCGCCTCCACGGCGTGTGGTTCCATGCCCGGCACGGCCGGCTGCCCGCGGAGAACAGCGGAAGCCGTCGCCGGCTGGGGCGCGTGCTCGGCTATCCACGGCTGGCGCTGGCGGCCCGTCTCCACGGCGGGGCGTGGTGGGAACTGGACACCTGGCATCCTCGGTGCGACCCGCGCATCCCCCTGCGCCCGCGCGAGCCCTCCCGGTCGGTCGGCTGCTCGCCCGGGGATGCCCGGATCCCGTGGGCGAGGACCGCGATCAAGTGGCACCTCAGCGTCCTGCTGGAGTCGGGGATGTTGACCTGGTCGACCCTGTCGTGCCAGCGCAGCCAGTCCCTGCTCCGCTTCGCCCGGTGGCTGGAATTCCTGCCCGGCCCGGCCGCCGCCGCCGGCGACCCGCAGCAGGCCGGCGTCTTCGCCGCCGCCTTCCGGCGCTGGGCCGCCGATCCCGCGCACCGGTCCTGGGCCGGACGTCAGCCCGCCGCTGTCTCGGCCCGGGCAGTGAACCTGGACCTGTGGTCCGCCGCCGACCTGATGACCTTCCTGGCTGACCACCGGCAGGAGGCCGCCCGGATCATCGGCACGTCGCCCTGGGACGGGCTGACCGACGCCTGCCCCGCTATCTGGCTGCGGCAGCGCACCCGGATACGGCGCCGCGAGATCCTCACCGACGAGACCCGTTACGTCGATGACCACGCCCTCGCGCAGGTCACCGCCTGCCTGCCCGTGCTCGGTGAGCCGGCCGGACAGCCGGTCACCGTCACCTCCGGCGGCAGTACCCGCGTGCTGCCCGGCCAGGACGACCCGCAGCTGATGCGGATGCTGCTGCTGCAGATCCTCACCGGCCGCCGCGCCAGCGAGATCTGCCTGTGCCCGTTCGACTGCCTGTCCCCGGCCACCGGCAGCACCGTCGACGCCGCGGAAGGAGACGCCGTGGCCCGCTTCCGCTACGGCCAGAGCAAGATCGACGCGGCACCGGACACCATCTTCGTCGACGCCGAGGCCGTCACGGTCATCGAGGAACAGCAGCAATGGCTGCGCGGGCGCTTCCCCGGCCGTGACCTGCCTTACCTGTTCCCGCAGCGTCGAGCCAACGCCCACGGCGCCAAGCATTACGGCACCTCCAACTACGGCCGTTCCCTGGCGCTGTTCAGCGAGCTGGCCCAGATCACCGACGCCGCCGGGCTGCCGGTCAAGCTCAGCCACACCCACCGTTTCCGGCACACCAAGTTCACCAGACTCGCCGAGCTGGGGCTGCCCGTCCATGTCCTGCAGCGGTATGCGGGCCACTCGACGCCGACCATGTCCATGCACTACGTCGCCCGCCGCGACGAGCACGCCGAGCAGGCGTTCCTCGCCACCCGCAAGTTCAGGGCCGATGGCACCCGCGTGACCTTCTCCCGGGAAGACCACGACGCCCTCCACCTGCTCGACCGCGCAGACCGGTTCCTGCCCAACGGCTACTGCCTGCTGCCGCCCCTGCAAAGGTGCGAGAAAGGCAACGCCTGCTTGACCTGCGGCGTCTTCGTGACCGACGACAGCCACCTCGCCGTCCTCCAGCGGCAGCTGGGGGAGACGACTGAGCTGATCGAACGGACCACCGCCCGGTTCCTTGACCGGCACGGCCGCCCCATGCCTGACGGCAATATCTGGCTCGTTGAGCGCGAGGCAGAGCGCGACGCCCTGGCCAGGCTCCTCGCCACGATGCGGGCCAGCCCGGGCCGGGCCGTCCAGGGAGCAGGAAGCACCAGCAGTCCGGTCCCGGTATCCATCGACCTCACCCGCCACCGGGAGCAGCAGCCGTGACCGACTCGCGCCAGCACCGTGTCGATACCCTCCGCCAGGCCGCCCGCCGCAAGTCGGAAGCCAAGACGAAAGCCGCCGAGGCAGCCATCCGAACCCTAGTCAAGCGCGGTGAGCCGATCACCTTCCAGTCGGTCCAGCGCGAAGCCGGCGTCTCCCACGCCTTCCTCTACGGAAACGCCGACCTTCGCGGGCGTCGAACGGCTCCGGGGCCAGGCCCGCCCGAAACCGTCCCCGTCTGAAGACGCCGGCAGCGACAACACGATCATCCAGGCGCTGACCAGCCAGATCACACACCTCAAGAAACAGCACCGCGACGAAAACGCGGCCCTTCGGGCCGCGCTCGAGCAGGCCCACGGAGAGAACCTGGAACTCCGCCGCGAGCTCGCCAGGCTCGGCGGGAACCTGTAATCGTCAACAACGAGTTAACGTCACACCAATCACAACAACGATATGACCTAAAAGAATATGGCTTTCATGTGCCGAAACCGTGGATAACTCCAGGACGTGGATGAAGTCGATCACGATCGTGACGGTGACGCCGCGGCGGGCGGCTCGGCGGTGACGGCCTCGATCTGGGCGTTGTTCCCGTCGATCAGGACGACCCATTCGCGGCTGTGGCCGGGGTCGCGGCGCTCGGCCTCGTCGAAGGCGGCGGCAATCACGGCGGGGATGTCGTCGGTGACCGAGGCGGTCAGCCACTTGCCCCGGGGCCTGCGGCTCCCGCGGCTTCTGCTTCTTTTTCGGCACCGTGGCCTGCGCTTTCCTCTTCCGCCGCTTCTGCGCCGGGGTGCTGATGACGTCCTCGGGCGTGCGCGGGGCCGGGGCGGCGTCGTAGACGCAGGCCAGCTCGGCCATCCGCTTGCGGCCGTGCTTCTCCCCGGGCGACAGCCTGGTCGCCAGCTTGCCCTGCGCGGATGCCGCGGCTTTGGCGGTGGCCGGGCGCAGCGCCCCGGGCAGCATCACGATGCCCTTCCCGTCGAAGGTCAGGATCAGCGGCCAGCCGTCCGGCGCCGGATCGATCGCCCGCTGGGCGTA
>DAHVAN010000033.1 GCA_027314595.1 Actinomycetota bacterium
GGTGGTCCTAGCCGGCGTAGCCGCCGCGGACTATGGTGCCGGCATAGCCGGGCAGGATGGCGCCGGAGCCGATGGCCTGGCTGGTCCGGTCGCCGGCGTGCATGGCGGTGAGGAACCCGGTGCAGGCCACGTGGACGTAGCGGAGCTTCCCGGCGCAGCGGGCGGGCGTCTCACCGGCGTACAGGACCCCGGTGGCGGGCAGCAGCTCCCGGACCCGGTCCATCAACGGGCCGGGCCGGGCGGCGGCCTTGCCCCGGATCCCCGCGGCGAACCCGGCCGGGACGCTCACCCCGGTCAGGGCGGCGGCCAGCTTCGCGGCGCGGGCGACCGGCAGGTAGTTCACGCAGGCCGCCAGGGCCGTGCTGGCGTGCACCAGCGGCCCGTACCGGGCCCGCCCGGTCACCCCGGGCGGCGCCAGCCCGGCGGAGACTTCCCCGCACTCCGGGCAGCGCCCGGCGGCGGCCTGGTAGTCCGTCACCGCCGGCGGCGGGGGCGGGGACGCCTCGAAGACCTGCCGTTCCTGCACGGCGCCCAGCACCGGCCCGCCGCCCGGTCCGTGCCCGCAGCAGCCGCACCCAGCCGGCCCGCAGAGCACCGTCTCGCCCGGGGCGGGCGACTGCCGCAGCGTCGAGGACCCCGCACCGGGCTGCCTGCCGGGCTTGCGCCCGGACCGGCCGCGCAGCGACCGGTCCCCCGGCTTCTTCTCATACGGACTGTCCGACGAAAGGGGGGCTCCGACGACGCGCCCGAGTCCTTGCCCGGCCGCCGCCCCAGCTCCTCGACCTGCGCGGCCAGCGCCGCGACCTGCGCGTCCCGGGCAGCCAGCCGCGCGGCCGCCAGCTCGTCCCGGTCCCGTGCCGCCGCCCGGAGCCGCGCGTCAACCTCCCCCAGCTCCGCGATCCGCGCGCGCAGCCACGCCATCTCACCGGGCGCGGGCGTATCGGGTGATGTACCACCACTCTGGGTGTCCGAGGGGGGACTTGAACACACAGGCACGGGAAATTTCCCCGGAATCGGGGAAATTTCCATGGACCGAGCATAACGGCCCGGTGCCCGCGGGCGCCAGGAATTTCGCGTTCCGTGCCGGCTTACCGGGACTGGCGGACCGGGGTGCCTCGGGACGAGCGTGTGCCGAGTCGGGCAGAAGAGTTAGCCGAGTCCGGGGACGGTGATGAACGCGGGAATGTGGCGTGGGCGGACGGCGGCGAAGTCCCTCAGGTTCACCGTGGCGACGGTGACGATCCCGAGCCGCTCGCAGATGGCGACCACCGACGCGTCGGTGCCGCCGAGGCGGAGGTCGGCGTACTGACGCACGAGTCCTGACATGCGCCGGAGGTCGGAATCGACGAGTTCCACCAGCTGGAAGGTGTAGTCCGGCCCGGTGCCCACGCTGTCCAGGAAGGCGGCCTCCGCGGCCGGCCCGAGTGTCCTGTCGATGAGGTAGCAGGTCTCGGCAAGGACCGTCGCGGGAACCATGAGAACGTCAGGCGTGCGCTGGAGCCAGTCCGCGCACCGCGCGTGGTGCTTGTCCCTGCGGTCGGCCAGGGCGTACAGGACATTGGTGTCAACGAGGATCACGCGAAGTGAGGCTACTTGCCGAAGCCCCCGGCGAGCAGGTCATCGACGTGCTCGGAGATGTCGCTGCGCCCGCTGTCGCCGATCCCGACGAACGCGGGAAGCTGGCGTACCTGCTGGCCCGGCCGCGCGTCCGCGCCGATGAGCGGGCTGAGCAGTTCCAGGGCACGCTCCGCCTGCTCCTCGCCGAACCCGCCGACGAGCAGCTGCAACCGCTCCCACGCTGTCATGCCTCCAGTCTAACCGCCGGCGCTGTAACTTGCCGGGGCCCACACGCCTCCACTGCCGCCGGGGTCCATGGTCACTTGGCAGTGAGCGCCCCGGCGGTCTCGCTCTGCGCGGTGCCTGGAACCCGGACAGGCGAAATCCGCCTGATGCCGAGGGACGGTTGTCCTTGAGCATGATGACGGCTTGGGCGCGATCGCCAAGACGACTGTCGAGGATACCGGGCACGGCATTGACTGGGACGAACTCGACGCCACGTTCGGCCGCACTCTTCTGCCTGCGGTTTTTCTTGCTGGCCTCGTCTCGCTTGATGATCTTGCCGACGTCGTAGCGGGTGGCGGGGCGCCGGTTCTTTGATCCTGGCGGGCGCCCGGGGCCGGGCTTTCCGGGTTTCGGTGCGTCGGCCAGATCCGGCAGTGCCTGGCGGATGTTCCGGAACCCGCGGCGGACCCGGGCGGGGGTCAGGCGGCCGGGCGGGCAGGGCCGCTGCCAGGGCAGCCGGATGTCGGCGGCGAGGTGGCGGGCCAGCCAGAGCTGGGCGTAGCAGGCGAGGATGAGCCAGGTCCAGCGGTCGGCGGCGGCTGGGTCGCGCAGTTTCGGCCGGACTGGTTCCCTCGTGCCGCTGCCCGCAGGCCCGTGGTCCGCGCAGGTCCCCGAGATCACCGACCCCGAACGCCGGGTGTACGTCAGGCAGATCGCCGCGGCGATGGACGAGCGGAAAGAACGGATCGGGCAGCACGCCGCGCAGCACTCACTCCCATGGGCGGTGAACGCCCTGGGCCCGGTCCCCGGTGACCAGCCGGGCCGGGCGGCCTGGCGGCGGCGGGCCGCCTCGATCGGCGCCTGGCGGGAACTGTCCGGCCACGACGATCCCGCCGACCCGATCGGGCCCGAACCGG
This sequence comes from Actinomycetota bacterium, assembly GCA_027314595.1. Lineage (GTDB taxonomy): Bacteria > Actinomycetota > Actinomycetes > Streptosporangiales > Streptosporangiaceae > Trebonia. The sequence goes on from DAHVAN010000033.1 coordinate 2,700, forward strand.
CCAGCGGCGACCCGGACATCCGGGCAGCCTGGCACGAGGCCCTGGCCGCACTCGGACCCGTCGACGGGCCGGACGTGCGCGGCATGACCGACGGGATGCTGGCGCACCTGCGCGACACCTACCCCATCCAGACCGCGTGGGCGCCGACCTGGACCGGCGACGAACTCCGGTTCCTCGGCGGCCGCCCGCCCTACGGTTACCTGATCGCCGACGCCGGCCCGCACCCCAACCCCGCCAAGGCCGCCGACGGCAAGCGGCTGCACAAGCTCGGCACCGACCCCGGGGCGATGCCGGTCGTGGTCCGGATCTTCGCCGAGTTCACCGCCGGGCACGGCTTCTACGCCATCGCCGAGGGCCTGGCCCGCGACGGCATCCCCTGCCCCTCCGCGCACGACCCCGCCCGCAACCGGCACCGCTGCGGCATCGCCTGGAACAAGCACGCCGTCCGCGCCATCCTCACCAACCCCCGCTACACCGGCCACCAGGTCTGGAACAAGCAGCGCAAGGACGAGGTGCTCATCGACGTCGACGACGTCGCGCTCGGCCACACCACCAAGCTGCGCTGGAACGAATCCGGCAGCTGGGTCTGGTCAGGGCAGATCGTCCACCCGCCCATCATCGACCGCCAGACCTACGACCAGGTACAGGCGATGATCAGCGGACACGCCGCCGCGCCCGCCGGGCACAAGCCGCACCGCAGGCAGCACCCGTACGCGCTGCGCGGCTGCCTGTGGTGCGGCCTGTGCGGCCGGCGGATGCATAGCCACTGGGTCAACGGCGCCCCCTACTACCGGTGCCGGTTCCCCGCCGAGTACGCCCTGGCCAACCGGGTCGAGCACCCGCTGAACGTGAACCTGCGCGAAGACGCCGTCATCGGCCACGTAGACCAGTGGCTGGCCATCGAGCTCGCCCCGCACCGCCTGGCCGGGACCCTCTGCGACCTGGCCCAAGCCCAGCACGCCGCAACCATCACCCCGGCAGGCGAGGACGAGGAACCCGCGCGCAAGATCGCCGACTGCGACCGCAAGCTAGCCCAGTACCGCGCCGCCCTCGACGCCGGGGCCAGCCCCGCCACCGTCGCGACGTGGATCGCCGAGACCGAAGCCGACAAGGCCCGGCACCAGCTCGCCGCACGCCCCGCTCCGGCACGCACCCGGATGAGCGAGGCAGAGTTCTTCCTGGATGCAGCTGGTGGTGCGCGATGACCACCACCGGCCAGATCATCAGGTGGTCCACGGCGGGGGCCGTGGCCGGCGTCGCGGGGGCCGTGGCCGCGGTCGCGTCTTACGAGCATGCCTATGCCCTGGTGCGGGCGCACGGGGAGACAGGCTGGATAGGCCGGCTGATCCCGTTCACGGTGGACGGGCTGATCTACGCCTCCTCGATGGTGATGCTCGACTCGGCGCGCCGCGAGGTGCGCGTTCCGCCGCTCGCGCGGTGGCTGCTGGGCCTGGGCATCGCGGCGACGCTGGCGGCCAACGTCGCGCACGGGCTGGGCCACGGCCCGGTCGGTGCCGCGGTGGCCGCCTGGCCGGCGGTCGCCCTGGTCGGGTCGTATGAGCTGTTCATGACGATCATTCGCGGTACCCGGCCGTCCGGTGACCGCGTATCCGGGGCGGAGCACGTACCCGGGGCCGTATCCGGGACGGACCCGCTGCGGGTACGGGCTGCGCAGGTGTTCGCCGCCGACGTGGCGGCCGGCCGTCTTCCCTCGATCCGGGCTATCCGCTCACGGCTGCGCGTGGGGCAGCCGCGCGCGCAGCAGGTACGCGCGTATCTCGCCGCACTCGCCGACGGGGGTTAGCATCCTCGCGATATGACGATCCTGCGGCTGGACTGTGCGGCGACGCTGCGGCAGGGCTCGATGAGCATCCCGAGCACGGACCGTGAGTGCTGACGAGGCCGCGAGCGCGCGTACCCGCCGATCTGGCGATATCGCCCGCCTTCGGAGCGGGCGGTGCCGTCGGGCCAGATCGGGCCGATATGAGCAGTCGCTTCAGTACGCGCGACTGCGAGTCAGGCGGATTACCCGGCTGTCCGGTCCGACGGTCGGTGACCGCGTACCCGTGCCGGCACAGTTCCTCGATGATCCGCTGCCACCCAAACCCTCCACCTGCTGAACTGACCCGCGCAGGCCAACCGTGACCGCCACGAGCAGCGGCAGGTGCTGGCCGCCTACACCGCCACGGCGATCACCGTCTACCAGGCGTACTCACCATAGATCGCCGATGCGGCGGTCCCGGGCCGCCACCTACTTCCGTTCGGGCGTTCTGTTGGTCGTCAACCACGGTGGGGACAGCGACAGCACCGGCGCCATCTGCGGCAATCTGCTCGGCACCCACCTCGGCGCAGGCGCCATTGACGCCGACCTGCTCACATGCCTCGAGGGCCGCGACGTCATCGAGCAGATCGCCGACGACCTCCACCATGTCCTCGCAGGCAGCCGACGCCCGCTACAGTAGAGCAGCCGTACCCACCCGGATAGCCGACCCGCTCCTACGCATTCCTCAGTGAGAAGGTGCCCGAAACGCCCAGAACTGTCTACTCTGCGCGTGGCAGGCAATAGTAGCGAGGCTCCCATCATCCGCTCGTAATCGATATGGAAGCCAACGACTGGATCTAATGCTCACGCAGAGTCATGCCGCGCCAGAACCGTCGCTGGCTAGATACGCGCGGCGAGCGATTCCGGGCGCAGGCTAATCGAGGGCGATCGACGTTATTGCGGTGCGCGACACGCGCCAGATGAACGGGCCGGGTTCCGAGGTCAGCGTCTCGATGCGGCGCCACTGGGTCATGAACACTTCGAGCTGGCCCCATTTCGTCTGCGCATCGCGCTGGTTGAGGGCCGCCATCTTCGCCTTGTTATCCCGGACGGCGGCGATCTCGTTCCGGTTCTGGATGATCATGCTGTCGCGCGTAATGATCAGCCAGCCTCGAGCAGCGACCTGCGGGATCCAGTCCGTGTCGAGTACGTCAGGACTCGCGATCGGGCACGGCGCCCGTTGCCGCTTATGGATGACAGCTCCGGGATCGCCTGGGTAGGTCACGTCGTTGCGGAGACTGGCGAGGATCTTGCCGAGCCCGAGCAGGTCAGCATCGACGTAGATGCGGACCTGAGCCGCACGCAGGTTCATGCGGCTGCGCGCTGCGACAGCTCATAGCTCTGCGCCCACCGCACGGCGTCGATGTCGAGACCGAAGTCGTCGGCGACCTCCTCCAGGGATGCTCCGCCGTCGAGCTCGCCCGCGATGGCCTCGGTCGAGATGCCGCCGATCGCGGGCATCCCGAAACGCACCAGCGGGTTGATCCGGATCGGCGATACAGGGTCCTCGTGAGGACGCCAGCCCGCCGGCTCATCTCCGGACCAGTCAACCCGCTCGTAGAATTCTTCTCCCGGTGCGGTCAGGACGATCTGCCCGTTCGCGATCGCGACCAGGCAGAACTCCGGATCAAGGTGACTGCGGTCCTGCAGGTCGATCAGCAGCCGGCGGCCCGGTCCGACGTAGGGCCGCCGGTCGGCGAGCGGGTAGGGCACCTGGAACTCGTCGCGGAGCCGGTCGATGAAGTCACGCAGTTCCCTCAGCGGCACGTCGTGTTCGCGACGGTAGGACCGCAGGAGACCGGCCTCGACGAATTCCGCCCACGTGACGTTGCGCGACCCCGCCGGCTCGACGCGGATTACGGGACGGTAGCGCGGCGGCCGCCCTTCCAGCCACCAGTGCAGCGTCGACGGGGCGATCCGCAGCAGGCGCGCGGCGGCCGCCTCGGTGTACATCTCGCGGTCCAGGATGGTGACGCTCACGCGGCTAGTGTGACATGCCGCCGCACCTCGTTCTACGATCTGCTGTCCTGGCTGTCCGTTTTGTGTGCCATGCCCCGCTCCCGCGCCCGCGTTTCGCTGAACCCGGCCTCTGGGCCAGCTTGACTCAGGAGTGAACCCGAGTGGCGCGCGTCGGCCGCAGGCGGGCGGCATTGGCGGGCTTGCCGGCCGGCCGGGGTGCGGACGGCAGCCAGGCAGCCCGGCACCCCGAGATCGTGGAGGTGTGATGCTGCTCAGCATCGAACCCGACGGCCCCGTGCCGATCTACCAGCAGATCAGGGACCGGATCGTGGAGGCGATCGCCCGCGGCCGGCAGCCGGCCGGCTCCGCGCTGCCGTCCACCCGGCAGCTGGCGGTCGACCTGGGCGTCAACTTCCACATGGTGAACAAGAGCTACGACCTGCTGCGGCAGGAGGGCCTGCTGCGGCTCGGCCGCAAGTCCGGCACGGTGGTGCGCCGCGACGCGAGCAGCGGGCCGCCAGATCCAGCCTGGGCCCGGGACTGGACGGGCCGGCTGCGGACGCTGCTCGCCGAGGCCGCCGCCCAGGGGATGCCGGCCACCGACATCGCCCGGGAATGCCTTGCCGCCATGGGCGATTTCGCCTTCCCCGCAACGGCGCCGGAGGCGGAGGCGGGGAACGGAAGCGGAGGCCCGCCGTGAGCGCCGGGACCCTGGCCGCGGTTCTTCCCGTGCCGGTCGTCGGGGCGCTGCTGTTCGTGGCGGCCAGGCCGGCCCGGCCGACTGTGCAGTTCGGCGTCCGCGTTCCCCGCGAGCGGGCGGGGGCGCCGGTCATCGGCCGGAAACGGCGGGCCTACTACTGGCGGACCGCGGCCATCGGCGTCTGCTGCACCGCCGCCGCGGCGACGGTGCGGGGCTACGGGTCATGGTGGCTGCCCAGGATCATCCTGCTGGTGGAGCTGGCCGCAGGCCTCGGCTGCTACTGGGTCGCCCGGCGGAAGATCGCCGCGGCCAAGAAGGCGGACGACTGGTTCGCGGGCCTGCGGCAGACGATCGTCGCCGATACCACCTGGCGCACCGACCCGCCCCGCTTCCCGGCGCGCTGGCTGATACCCGCCCTGGCCGTCATGGCGGTGACCGCCGCCGTCGGCGCGCTGCGCTACCCCGGCCTGCCCGCCCACATCCTCACCGGGTCCGGCCACCGGGTGCCCAAGTCGGTCGCCAGCGCCCTGATAGTGGCCGGCCAGCTGTACTTCACCGCCGTGTGCAGCGGGCTGATGCTGCTCGTCTACCGCTCCCGGCCGGACATCGAGGCGGCCGACCCCGCAGCGTCGATGCTGCGCTACCGCCGCTTCCTCGCCGCCTTCACCCGGGTCCTGCTGACGCTGGCCGCGCTGGTAGACACCAGCCTGCTGCTGGCCGCCCTGCCCGACTGGCAGGTCTACCGGTTCGCCGGCAGCGGCCGGGCCCTGCCGGCGCTGCCGGTCGTGGCCGGCGTGCTGCTGCTGGCGGCCGTCGCCGTGCGAGCGGGCCAGGGCGGGTCGCGGCTGAACGGCAACGTGCGCGGCCTGGCCCCGGCAACCGGGACGGACCGGGACGACGACCGGTTCTGGAAGGCCGGCCTGCTCTACGTCAACCGCGACGATCCCGCCATCGTGGTCGCCGCCCGGTTCGGCGCCGGCTGGACGCTCAACCTCGGCAGCCCGGCCGCGTGGCTGATCATCGCCGGGATCGCCGCCGCGCTGGCCGGCCTGGCGGTGATCGGGGCGGCGACGGGAATGTGACCAGCCGCCAGGCCGAAAATACAGCCGGTCCGGCAGGCTGCTTCCACGTAGCGACGCCAGAACTACGCCCGCATTCTCTGGCCTGCAGTTCGCCAGGCCACCAGCACATCGGCACCCGCACCTGCGCCAGGATCGCAGCGGCTGGATGAACTGGAGTCAGCCGAGTCCACGGCATGATGGCGCCGTGACACGGCTGAGCGGCATGACGCGGCAGGCGAGGGCCTCCGGCAGGGCGAAGACGAGCCGGGCATTGACGAGGATGAGTTCCGGCGCCGCTTCGCTCACCTGCTCCGCAGCCCCGGCGCCGCGTGACCGATGCCGGCGGGCGCTGGCGCCTTGAGGTTCGCCCGCGCGCCCAGCGCCAGCTCGAGCGCCTGCCCGGAAAAATCGCCACGGCGGCCGCTGAGTTCATCCTCGGGCCGCTCCCGGACAATCCGCGCCGTGCCGGCCACCCCCTGCGCGACGAATACGCCGGCCAGCACTCCGCGCGCCGCGGTCAGGACTGGCGCTTCCGCTACCGGATCGACGAGCAAACCCACACGATCGCCGTGCCCGATGTATCCCACCGATCGGCTACCTACGGCAGCGCTGGGTCGGGTTGCCGCAGTTCAGGCCGGGTCTGGTGTCTGCAGACGTCGCGCGCGGTCTGGCGTTGTCTGGGGTCGTTGGTCCTTGGTTTGGCACTGGATTGGCGGACCTCTCGGCCGCGAGAGGGCCGCTTAGCGTCATTGTCGTCGCGGACTCCTGTCCAGGGGTGCGCTGCCATGCAGAGTCGCATCCGTTTGTCGGGCGGCTTCGGTGGCGGTGACTGTGAAGGTATGGTCGGCGGGGCCGGCGACGAGGTCAAGGCGGCAGCCGAGTGCCTGGACATGCCCGGCGATAGCTTCGATAGTCGACAGTTCGCCGCGCTTGACGCAGGCATCGTGGTCCCCTGCTGCGGCAGCCGAAGATGTATGTGCATAGTCGACCGTGGTTATGTATGATGTGTTTTGATGCCCGGAGGCGGCGCTGGAAGCGCGCCGTATGCTTTGATGCAAGGGCTTGGATGCCGAGAGCTAGCGAGGTTCCGATGAGTGCGCCTTTCGATGACGAGCAGGCCTTCATCTGGCCGGCGCCGGGGCTGCAGGTCGAGGAACTGCTCGCGGCCAAGGGAACCCGGCCGCTCGCGTCCGCAGCCGACCTGGCGGCGGACACTTTCTCCTCCGACGCCGAGCTTGAGGAGTTCCTCGCGTTCACTGCCGCCGAACGGCACCGCGACCTGGCGTGAGACCCCACGATGCAACCCGTCATCCTCGACACTGACGTGGCGTCCCTGAGTCACAAGGACAGGCTGCCTGACCCGCTGGCGACGCGGCTGATCGGGCGGCGGCCGATCATCACGTTCATCACGCTCGGTGAGCTGGCCAAGTGGGCCGAGATCCGGCACTGGGGTACGCGCAGCCGTCAGGCGCTGGCCGACTGGATATCAGGGCTGGTCGTCCTTCCGGGCAACGACGCCGTGGCCGTCTCCTGGGGGCGCCTGTCAGCCGCGGCGACGCTGCGCGGCCGGCCGCGGCCAGTCAATGAGATGTGGGTTGCCGCGTGCTGCCTCACCTACGACCTGCCCCTCGCGACCTTGAACCTCAAGGCACGGGCTGCGCATCCTCGGCGTAGGCTAGCGAGAGCCTTGCGCGGCTATGCAGCCCCGGCACGGCTGGCGTGCCGCGGCCCCGGCTGGCTGAACCGGACTACGTGATGGTTTACGGCGCGGCTGGGATACCGATGACCTCGACCTTGACTCCGTAGGTGTTCAGGATCCGCGCGGCGTGCGCGAGTGTCGCCTGAGAGAACGGGAAGAGCGTGTCGGGATTGAGCAGCTTGCCGTTCTCCAGCAGGATCGCGTAGACGACCTTGGCCGGCTTGAAGTCGCGCGGCGGGGGCCGCCCGCGGGGCACCGAGGCGGCAGACTCAATGAACTGGTCTCGTACCACGGCCGGACCGGCGATCAGGCTTTGCGCCATGCTCGCGCATGCGCAGATCAACCGGTTCGGAGTGGGCGAATGACGCGGCGAATTCGGGTACGCAATCGTCTCTTCTCATGTCAGCGCATCTCTGGAAGCAGTCTGCGTCCTCAAGGACCAGGCCACCAGCGAGGCGTGGTCCGTGAATATTCCCGTGTCGCGTGAGGTGACGTAATATTCGGTGCCCACAGGGTGGCACTAGGGTGGCACCTGAAGAATTTGTCGGGATTCTTGTTGGATTTAGTCCGATGTGTTATCATAGGTAAGTAAATGGTTCCCTAAACGCTTCATTGACATTACGGACTGCCGCCATGGATGATGCAGGCGGTGCAGTGCCGCCCGCGCTGCTGAATCTCATGGGGAGCGGGAATTCGCATGAAACGAGGGGAACACAGAATATTGACGCTGCTCAGCGCCAGTATTCTCGCACTGGCATTCGGTGCAGCGGTGGCCGGGCAGAGCCCGGCGCGCGCGGCCGACCCTATCACTTTCGACGGGTCGCCGGGGACTGGCGCACCGCCGCCTGACCTCGGGCCGTACACGATGAAGGCGTTCGGCCCGGACCCGCAGCCGCTTTACACCGACGTGTCGGGGGTAACCGTCCCGTCCGGGACGGCTACCGTGGACTTTTCCCCCGCACTCGAACACGTGCAGGTCGGGAACGGGTGGAACACCTGGAGCAACGGCTACGGCGGCGACGTCTACTGGGCGTCTGGCGGTGCGGTGACCTTCACGCTGCCGGCCGGCACCAATGCCTTCTACTTCTACGCCGAACCCGACCCTTACGCGACGTTTACCATCAGCGCCGTCGCGCAAGACGGGACCTCGTCAGGGCCGATCGACGTGAACGGGTTCGCCGGGGCGCAGTACTTCGGGTTTTACACTGACGGGTCCGTCGCGCTGAAGTCGATCTCGGTCAGTTCGTCCATCGATTTCGCGGTCGGCGAGTTCGGCATCGCGAACTCGGTCAATTACGCCGCGCTCGGCGACTCGTACTCCTCCGGCGAGGGCGCGCCGCCGTTCTTCGCGGGAACCGACGGGCCCAGCGACTACTGCCACCGGTCGGTCAATGCCTATTCGCAGGTGCTCGGCTCCGATTACGGCGTGACCCCCAAGTTTTACGCGTGCAGCGGTGCCACCACGGCCAACGTGCTGTCCGTTTCCCGGTGGGGTGAGCCGCCGCAGATAACCGAACCCGGCGTGGATAACACGGCAAACCTGGTCACGATGACGATCGGCGGGAACGACGCGGGCTTCTCCGACGTCCTGACCAGCTGCATCGAGCAGACGCTGAAGGCCAACTTCATCAACGCGGCCATCTCCTCGCAGGGGCTGGAAGGTCAGGTCGCGCTGTGGCTCGGCCTTGGCGCTGACCCCAGCTGCGCCGATTCGAGCTCGTTCGTGAACGGCGTCAGCGCCAACGTGGACAACGTGCTCGGCCCGGCCGAGGACGCCTACTCGGCGCTGCTCAACGCGACCAGCCCGACCGACACCTCCATCATCGTCGGGGACTATCCGCACCTGTTCGGCAGCACCTCGGCGGAGCAGAACTGCCTGGCACTCGCACCGATCCTCACCCCCGCCGACCAGACGTTCATGAACGCCGAGGGCGACCGCCTCGACGGGATCTTGCAGTCCGCGGCCGCGCTGACCGGCGTCAACTTCGTCGACGTCCGGTCCGCGTTCGCCGGGCACGCGGTCTGCGGGTCCAGCGGGGCCTGGCTGAACGGCATCAGCATCGGCTCCGGCAGCGGCCAGCCCTGCCAGTACTCCGTCGCCGGCGTGTGCCTGTGGTCCGGGCTGCCGATCGTCGGCTCGTTCCACCCGAACGCGACCGGCCAGGCCAGCGGCTACGCGGCAGCCTTCAAGTCCTACATCGACTCGGCCGCCAACCTCACGCCGGAAGGGTTCCCGGCTAACCCCGACCCGCCCGCACCGCCGCCCGCGCCCACGACGGTTCCCTCCGTCACCGTCCGCGAGCTGACCGTGCAGCCGGTCACCCAGGCCACGGCCGCCTGTGCGGGCACCTACCAGGCGGGCCAGACCGTGACCGTGACCGGCGGCGGGTTCGCGCCCGGGGCCACGGTGAGCCTGTACGTCAGCTCACCCGGTCTCGGGGCAACCGCGGAGCAGCAGGTGGCCACCGTCACCGCCGACGGCAACGGCAACGTCGCCTCGACGTTCCGCATCCCACTCGCCGCGACCGGCTTCACGCCTTCCGGGGCCAGCGCGGGCCTGGTGTTCGTGGACGCCATCGGCCTCGGCCCCGGCGGCACGCACCAAGACGACACCGCCGACGCGGGCCTCGCCCCGCACACCAGCCCCTGCGGGACAGTGGAAACCTACCCGTTCAGCGGCTTCAACCCGCCGGTCGCCAACCCGCCGGCCGTGAACGCGGCGAACGCCGGGCGGACCATCCCGGTCAAGTTCACCGTCACCGGCTCCGACGCGACCCTCGCCGCAGTGCTGGCCGCGGGATACCCGCAGTCCGCACCCGTCTCCTGCACCAACCCGGCACAGCTCACCTCAGGCACGCCGACAGTGCAGACCTCGCCGGGCAGCCAGACACCCAGCGACACCTACAACTACACCTGGAAGACTGATTCATCGTGGAACGGATGCCGGGAGCTGATCGTCAAGCTCGTCGACGGCAGCTACCACACCGCCGTGTTCAACTTCGGCTGACAACAGCCAGACTGACGGCGTTCGCACTGCTGGCGACCGGCGCGCTGCTCCTTGCGGGATGCGCGTCGGCCGCACAGCCCGGCGGTGGAGGCCAGGGCGGCGGTCACGGCGGCGGCGATCCGGGTAACCGGCGGCTGAGCCAGCTGGCCGCCGACCCGGTATTCAAGTCACTGCCCCAGGGCGCGGTCCCGGCGGGACCGCTGGTGCTGACCCCGGCCCGGTTCACCACGCCAGCGTTCCAGCCGGCCGGGTGGAACGGGCCGTCGGCAGCCCTTTCATTCACCAGCGCTCAACCTGCTGGCCCGGTGTTCAGCTACTTCGCCGTCCGGGCCGCCGCCACGGGATGGCGGCCGGGCAACCGTAACGCTCTCGGCTACCCCCAGACCTGGACCAAGACCTATCCCGACGGCGTACCCGGCACCCTATCGCTGCTCCGGACCGGCCGTTCAGCCACCGAAACCCGGGTGACCTACACCCTCACCGCGAGTTCCCCGGCGGTCGCCTAACAGTTGGCGGTCACCAGCCCAGACCGCCGACGCGGATGCAAGCATGCCGGTCTCACCCCAACCGGGCGAACGACAGAACGACCTGATCGAAGCAGTGGCTTGCATTCCGACTCCGAATACGTATCCCCCATTCGGGGCATTGCGCCGCTTGCGACGAGCATCTCGCGCCACCGATCGTGAGCACGGTCGCGGCGGTGCCCCTTCCGTGCGCCAGCGGCACCATGGTGAGCGCGCGGCTTGCTGGAGCCGTTGCCGTGGCTCAGTTCGGCCGGATCATCACCACTGTAGGTGACCGCTTCGGAATGCTACGGTGAGGGCAACGGACGCGAAACGCCGACTATGTCCCCGCCCCCAGCGGTGCCAGTGGACCATGCCTCGCGCACAGAACGCCCTGTTCTGGTTCAGCTGACCGCGTATTGCGTCCTCAACTATGTGTGCCGCGATTTTGGCTCGGGCGGGCCGGTGCTCTGGCGCCGGGCTGGCCTATCCGGTCTCGGGGATCCAGGGGTGTCCCTGGAATGCGGCGGTGAGGGCTTCGAGGGCGCCGATTCCGTGGCGGCTAGCGTCCCTGCCCGGGCAGCGAGCGGGGAAAGCGCACCGCTGCCTCCCGGGCACGGGTGAGGTCCGCGCCGACGTGGTCGAGGAACTCGTATGCTGGGCCTTCTTTCAGCCGTAGCAGCCCGAGCAGCAGGTGGGCAGATCCGATGTACTCGTGCCGCAGCCGGGCGGCCTCCAGGCCGGCGTAGCCGACCATGGTGCTGCTTTCGTCGCTCAGGGACGGGCGGCTGCCGTCGCCATGGTTCCCTTGGGGCAAGGCAGCCGTAAGCTCTCGGTAGAGGCCGGGCCCGGTGATCACCAGACGGCCGGAGGCCAGCCCCCCGTAAACATCATGCAGCGCATCCCGGTGACCGGACATCAGGGCAGCGCTCGTCACGTGGCTGAGGCCGGGAAGCGCATCGAACCGAGATCCAGGTCACCGAGCCTTCGACCGATCGGCTTGGCCCATCTTCCGTGTCTCGCCCGCCCCACAGGCCAGGGCCTAGTGTCCTGCAAGTGTTCTGCGCTCACAGGCGGCAGCAGGTGCACGGTGACCGCGAGTTCCGTCGCTGGCAGCGTGACCGGCCGTACCCGGCCGCGGGCTGATGGCTCGCCAGTTGGCCGGTAGATGATGGCGTGACCGTGGCTTTGCGTGAATAGCTCGTTGTCATACACCCCGCCGAACGGCCCCGTGACCGCCCGGCCGGCGAGCGCCGCGCCGAGTTCGGCTATCGCCTTCGCGTACCAGTCCGCCACCTCGGCCCTGGCGATCAGGCCTGTGATGCCTGCGACGATCATGGCGGGCACCGAACGCAGTTCAACGGGCAGTTGTTCCGGCTCGGGCCGGAGCAGGCGGCGCCAGGAGCCGTGCGCCAGCTTGGCAGGCTGCGACCTTCAGGGCGCGAACCTGCAAGGCGCCAACCTCGCCGGCGCCGACCTGGCGGGCGCGAACCTGCGGAATGTCAACCTGGCGGGAGCCAATCTGACGTCAGCGGACCTCAAGGGCGCGAGTATGACCGGCGCGAACGTCCATAAGGTCGAGTGGTCGGATACCACCTGCCCAGACGCCACCAACAGCAACAACGACGCGGGCACCTGCACCGGGCACCTGTGACAGGCCGGCACCTGTGCCCGGACAGTGCACTCGGCATTGCGGTCAGATCGGTCTGCTGCCGGGAAGCTGACCGCAGCAACGGGCCCGGTGCTCACCGCGCCGGGTGCCGGGCACGCATCGCGTACCTGGCCGGCGGTATCCCGAGCGTCGCGGTAAAGTCGCGGGTCAGATGCGCCTGATCGGCGTAGCCGAGGTCGGGCGCCAGGCCGGCCCAGTCGACGTCGCCGCCCTGGTCCGCGCGCCGCGCCGCCTCGAGCAGCCGGGCGCGGCGGCGCGTCTGGTACCTTTCTACCATTAGAGGTACCATGCATATATGGCGCTTAACATCAAGGATCCCGAGACGGAACGCCTCGCGGCCGAGGTTGCTGCATTGACGGGCCAGACGAAGACCGGAGCCATCCGGTACGCCCTGCGCCAGGTTCTCCAGGCGAAGTCCCTTCCATCTGGGGAGCAGCGGGAGGAACGCCTCACCCGGTTCCTCGAGGAGGAGATCTGGCCGCTGATCCCGCCGGATCAGCTCGGCAAGCCGGTGTCCAAAGCCGAACGCGAGGAGATCCTCGGTTTCGGCCAGGACGGCGCATGATCATCGATTCCTCGGCGATCCTGGCCGTCATCGGCAAAGAACCCGGCTACGAGCGCGTCGTCCACGAACTCGCCACCTCACCAGGCACCCGCATCGGCGCACCGACCCGGCTGGAGAGCGGAATCGTGCTGACAGCGCGATTCGGGCCCCGCGGGAAGACGGCCCTGGCGCGGTTCCTGCAGGAGAACTCCATCCAGGCCGTGGCCTTCGATGACACGCACGCCAGCGTGGCACTCGACGCCTACTCCCGTTTTGGCAAGGGCAGGCATCCCGCCGCGCTGAACTTCGGCGACTGCTGCGCATACGCGGTCGCCTCCGTCGCCGGCGAGCCGCTTCTGTGCCTAGGAGGCGACTTCGCCAAGACCGATCTGCTCCTAGTCAGACTCGATACCGATGAAATCGGGACTGACACGGCACAAGCCGGCAAGCCCTAACGACGTGTTGCACAATAGGTCTTCTGAGGCGTAGCGGGTGATTGCGGCGTTCCGGTCCCGCGAATGCGGCGTTCCGGTCCCGCGAATGTGAGCGGCCGCGTGCAACGATCGTGACAGGTCCGCCGCCCGCCGCCTGTGGGCGGGCGCGTTCCGGCCCGGCCGCATGCGACAGCCAAGCCCGCGCCCTCATTCGTATGCTACATATTGATATAACATTGTCATCGCGCACATATTCGCCTAAACTGTAGCCAGCCCACCCCCCGCTTCCTTCCCGGAAGCGGGCGGGCCGCGCCGGTGCACCCACACCAGACGCGGCCCTGGACCATCCATCCGCAACAACCGGAGGACGATCGTGCTCACAAGTCTGCCCTACCATGACGAGCCCGCGCGGGTTCCCGACGACGACCAGTTCACGGAGCGGCTGCGGGGGCTGAGCCCGCAGCAGCTGCTGGACGCGATGACGTTCGTGGCGTTCTGGTCGCCGGGGACGTTCACCGCCGCGCTGGACTACTGCGAGGCCACCGGCTGGGGCTGGTCCGGGTCCGGCCCGGACCTGGCGCCGGGCCCGGACGGCGATGACAATCCCGACGACGACCCCGCCCCGGTCTGCGCCCGGTGCGGCGCCAACCTGGGAATCTTCCTGAAGTTCGGCCTGGACTGGCGGCACTACCGCGGCGAGGGCCTGGACGACATCGAGCTGTACGACCCGGGCCATGCCCCCGAGATCACCTGGCGCGTTCCCGCCTCCGCCCGCACCCCCGCCGTCCCGGCCCGCACTGCCCCCTGACACGGCGGGAGTCAGCCTGCCGCCCGCGAGCCCGGCCCCGCGCGCTACGGGGCCGGGCTCGCGGCGACGCTGCGAGGAGTGACCAGACAGGCGCTCGCCGATAAGGCTGCCGCACGGCGGTAGAGCGCACCTGTCGCGCCGCTGTTCGCGGCGATGGCCCGGACGGGCTGATCTGCGCGCTGCGCATCTATTTCCCGATGGCCGTGCTGATGGAACAGCTCACCGGCTGAGCAGACAGCGGCGGGCCGACGTCCTCATCTGCCGCGGACAGGGCGTCGTCCCTGATCGTCTAGAGGCCGGCGGCCGGGTCGCCGGTGCCGTCCGGCGGCGTATCGTCGAGCGCCCAGTGCAGGTACCGCTCGGCTGAGCGGCGGACGGCCGAGGCGCCGTCGGTGTGGACGATCCGCTGCCACCAGGCGCCGTAGACCCGGTCGAACGGCAGCGGCTCGATCAGCGCAAGCGCGCGCCGGATCGTTCGCGGACGCTCCGGGATCAGGTTCGGGTAGCTGTGCATGAACGAGACCCACCGCCGGTCCGGGACAACGGTGAAGATGTCCCCGGAGAACAGGGCCCCCGCGTCGCCGGCGCCCGGCGCCCGGTGCAGCACCTGGCCGCCGTCGAAGTGCACGCCGGCGTTGACCAGGGTCAGGCCCGCGCCGATCTGGAGGGTGTCGCCGTCCCAGAACCGGACGCAGTCATCTGGCCGGGCCACCCACTGCCGGTCGGCGGCGTGGATGTAGGCCGGCGCGCCGAACGCGTGCGCCCACTCGATCATCGAGCCGTAAAAGTGCGGGTGGCTGATCGCGATCGCGCTGACCCCGCCCAGCTCGCGGACCTGGGCGACCAGATCCTCATCGATGTAGCTGATCATGTCCCACAGCACGTTCCCCGCCGGGCCGGCCACCAGCAGCGCGCGCTGCCCGATCGCGGTCGGCGGGCTGGCACCGACGCCAGTAACCCCGGGCCCTTCCGGGGCCACCCGGCCGCGATGACCGGTGGCCCGCAGCTCGGCCAGGGTCGTCCACTGCTGCCCGTCCCACCCCACGTACTGGCGCTCGTCCAGGCAGATCGGGCAGTCCTCGCGCGGGGCGCCGTACTGGACGCCGCACGTCCTGCAGATAGGAAGGTCAGTCCGCACGGTCACGGTCTACCCGTGGCGCCCGCGGATAGGCCCCGGACAGGCTGGGAGGGCCACGCGGGTTGGCTGTCAGCGGGAGCGTCCCGCCAGAGCGTCCATGCCGGCGCCCACGGTGCCGCGCGCCGGCAGCAAATGCGTGCATCGCGCGTAACGGCTGGGTCACGGTGCGGCAGCTTGCATCCGCGCAGTCCTACCTTTTGTCAGTGCCCGCCCGTAAAGTCGTGACCGGACCTGAGGGGACACGATGAGGCTCGAAGACGTTACCGCTGGTGCACAAGTTCTCGGGATCGCCGGGGACGCGCCGGTGACGGTGGTCGCGGTGACCTGGATCGGCGGCAATGCCCTGCGCCTGACGTACCGCACGGACGCCGGCAGGCTGGATGAGCGACTGCTGTACCGCGATCATGAGCCGCGCCTGGAGCCGGCCAAGCGGGGCGCCGCCTTCGACTTGACCGCGGACGCCGCGATGTTCAAGCTGGCCGCCGAGGCGCTGCGGATCAGGATGGCGGGCCGGTTCGACCCGATGCTCGCGGTGCACACCTCTGATCTTGAGCCGCTGCCGCACCAGATCCAGGCCGTGTACGGGGAGCTGCTGGGCAGGACGCCGCTGCGGTTCCTGCTGGCCGACGACCCGGGCGCGGGCAAGACGATCATGGCGGGGCTGTACATCAAGGAGCTGATGCTGCGCGGTGACCTGGAGCGCTGCCTGATCGTCGCGCCCGGCGGCCTGGTGGAGCAGTGGCAGGATGAGCTGCGCGACAAGTTCGGGCTGGACTTTGAGCTGCTGACCCGGCAGATGGCCGACGCCGGGCCGGCCGCCGGCGGGCAGACCGTGTTCTCCAGGCACAGGCTGCTGATCGCCCGGATGGATCAGCTGTCGCGTGCCGACGACCTGCGCGATCAGCTGGATAAGGCCGACTGGGACCTGGTGGTAGTGGATGAGGCGCACCGGATGTCGGCGCACTATTTCGGCAGCGAGCTGAAGAAGACCAGGCGCTACCAGCTCGGCGAGCTGCTCGGCCGGCACGCCAGGCACCTGCTGCTGATGACCGCGACCCCGCACGCCGGACGGGAGGAGGACTTCCAGCTGTTCCTGGCGCTGCTGGACACCGACAGGTTCGAGGGCCGGTACCGGGACGCGGTGCACGCGGTGAACACCGACGGGCTGATGCGCCGGATGGTCAAGGAGGACCTGAAGACCTTCGAGGGAAGGCCGCTGTTCCCCGAGCGGCGCGCCTACACCGTCGCCTATGAACTGTCGGACGCCGAACAGGACCTGTATGAGGCGGTCACCCAGTACGTCCGCGAGGAGATGACCAACGCCGACAAGCTCAGGGAGGCCGGCGACCTCAGGCGCGGCGCCACCGTCGGGTTCGCGCTGACGGTACTGCAAAGAAGACTCGCCTCCAGCCCCGAGGCGATCCTGAAGTCGCTGGAACGACGGCACAGGCGGCTGGAAAAGCGCAGGGACGAGCTGCGTTACGGCGACTTCAGCGGCGAGGACCAGAACCTGGCCGCCCGGCTCCGCGACCTGCTCGGTAAGGACCCCACCGAGACCGACCTGAACGACTTCGGCAGCGACGGCGATGACCTGCCGGGCGGTGAGGCCGAGGACGCCGAAGCGGAGATCGCCGACGCCGCCACCGCGGCCCGCACGATCGCCGAGCTGGACAAGGAACTGGCGATCCTCGCCGACCTCACCGAGCTCGCCCGACGGGTCCGCCGTCTGGGCACCGACAAGAAGTGGACCGAGCTGCGCGGCATCCTGACCGGCACCATGCTCGCCCCGCCCGCCCGGCCTGCGCCCGGCCCGGCGGCGGCCGGCCCCGCCTTCCCCGATCCCGACGGCGTGCTCCCCGGGCTCGGCGGCTACCTGCCCGGCAAGGGCGCCATGCCCGGCCAGCACGTCCTGCCGGAGATTCATCCCCCGGTCGCCCCGGACCAGGAGCCGGCACCGGACGCCACGCCGAAGATCATCATCTTCACCGAGCACCGCGACACCCTGGAGTACCTGGCCGAACGGATCCGCGACCTGCTCGGCCGCTCCGAGGCCGTGGTCACCATCCACGGCGGGGTCCGGCGCGAGGAACGCCGCCGGGTCACCGGGCTGTTCACCCAGGACTCCGGCGTCCGGGTGCTGGTCGCGACCGACGCGGCCGGGGAGGGCCTGAACCTGCAGCGCGCGCACCTGATGGTCAACTACGACCTGCCGTGGAACCCGAACCGGATCGAGCAGCGGTTCGGCCGCATCCACCGGATCGGCCAGACCGAAGTCTGCCACCTGTGGAACCTGGTCGCCGACGGCACCCGCGAGGGCATGGTCTTCCTGCAGCTGCTCACCAAGATCGAGGAACAGCGCAAGGCCTACCAGGGCAAGGTCTTCGACGTGCTCGGCGAGGCGTTCCAGGGCCAGCCGCTCAAGGACCTGCTGGTGGAGGCGATCCGGTACGGCAACCGCCCCGAGGTCCGCGCCCGGCTGCACGAGGTCATCGACAGAACCGTCGGCGAGGGCCTGGACAAGCTCATCGCCGACCGGGCCGCGCACGCCGACATCTTCGCCATCGCCGACCTGCAGAAGTGGCGCGCCCGGATGGACGAGGCCAACCGCCGCCGCCTGCAGCCGCACTACATCAGCGCCTTCTTCCGCGAGGCGTTCAGGCAGCTCGGCGGCCGCATGTCCGAACGCGAGTCCGGCCGCTACGAGATCCGCCACGTCCCGGCCGGCATCCGCGACCGCGACCGCCAGGCGGGCACCGCCCCGGCTCCGGTGCTGCCCAGGTACGAGCGGGTCACCTTCGACAAGAACCTGGCCCGCCCCGAGGGCAAGCCGAGGGCCGACCTGCTCGCCCCCGGCCACCCGCTGCTGGACGCGGTCACCGACCTGATCATCGAACGGCACGGCACCCTGCTCAAGCAGGGCACCATGCTCGCCGACCGGCACGACCCCGGCACCGAGCCGCGGCTGCTCGTCGCGGTCACCCACGAGATCACCGACGGCCACGACCCGGCCCGCACCATTACCAAGAAGTTCGGCTTCGCCGAGGTCGACGAGCACGGGGTGCGCTCGGCAGGGGAGGCACGGTACCTGGACTACGAACCATTGGATGATTCCGAACGGCCGGTGGCTACTCCGCTGCGGGACGCCCCCTGGCTCGCCTCGGGCGTGGAGACCGTCGCGCTCGACTGGGCCGTCACCGAAGGCACGCCCGAAGAACTCGCCCGCACCCGCGACCTGGTCACCGCCCGCACCGCCCAGGTCCGCCGCCTGGTCAGGCAGCGGCTGACCGGCGAGATCAACTACTGGGACATGCGGTACCTGGAGCTGCTTGAGGCCCAGGCCGCCGGCCGCAGCCTGAAGACCAAGCCGGAGACCGCCCAGGCCCGGGCCCGCGACCTGGAACGGCGGCTTGAGAGACGGCTCGCCGACCTGAACCGCGACGAGGAACTGATCGCCCGCCCGCCCGCCATCACCGCGGCCGCACTGGTCGTGCCGCAGGGACTGCTCAACAAGCTGCTCGGCGTCCCGGAGCCGTCCCGGCCGTCCACGCTCGCCAGGGACACCGCCGAGACCGACCGGCGCGCCATCGCCGCCGTCCTGGCCGCCGAACGCGCCCTCGGCCGCGAGCCGACGCAGATGCCGCATAACAATCCGGGCTACGACATCGTCTCCCGCCAGCCCGACGGCCACCTGATCTACGTCGAGGTCAAGGGCCGGATCGAGGGCGCCGAAGAGTTCTGGGTATCCCGCACCGAAGCCCTGCACGGGAAGAACTCCGGGACCGGCTCCCGGCTGGCGATGGTATCGGTGTCGGCTCAAGGCCCGCTGTTCGACCAGGTCCGCTATAGGGTCGACCCGTTCCGTGACCTCGGCTTCGGCGACTTCGCCGCGACCGGCGTCATGGGCAACTGGGCACGCGAGTGGGAACGAGGGGTTGACCCGGAATGACCGGCAAGGATCTCTGGTACAAGCCGAAACTGATCGAGGTCGCCCTGCCGCTCGAGGACATCAACCGCGAGTCAGCCCGGGAGAAGTCGATCCGCCACGGACATCCGTCGACGCTGCACCTGTGGTGGGCGCGCCGCCCGCTCGCCGCCTGCCGCGCCGTGCTGTTCGCCCAGCTCGTCGATGACCCATCGGCGCACCCGGAAAAGTTCCCGACCGAAGAGGACCAAAAGGCCGAGCGCGACCGGTTGCACGCGATCATCTCCCGGCTGGTCGTCTGGGAGAACATCCACGACGAGAAACTGCTGCGCGAAGCGCACGAGGAGATCCTGAAGTCAACCGGCGGGAACCCGCCACCGATCCTTGACCCGTTCGCCGGGGGAGGGTCGATACCGCTGGAGGCGCAGCGGCTCGGGCTCGAGGCACGCGCATCGGACCTGAACCCAGTCGCGGTGCTGATTAATAAGGCACTGATCGAGATCCCGCCGAAGTGGGCAGGGCAGCCGCCGGTGTTCCCTGGCGCTGCGGGGGAGCGACTGTCCTGGCCGGGTGCGACCGGGCTCGCGGAAGACGTGAGGTGCTACGGCAAGTGGATGCGCGACGAGGCCGAGAAGAATATCGGGCATCTGTATCCGAAGATCGAGATCTCGGGTATGGAGTCCACGGTCATCGCCTGGATCTGGGCGCGCACGGTAACCTGCCCCAACCCCGCCTGCGCGGGGACGATGCCGCTGGCCAGATCATTTTGGCTCGGGAAGAAGAGGGGGAAGGAGCGCTACGTCATTCCTATCCCAGAGGGAAAGCGTGTCCGTTTCGAGATCGGTGGCCCGGACGGTGTTCCCCACGACGGGACGGTTGGCCGCACGGGTGCGGTCTGCCTGCTCTGCGCCACCCCGGTACCGCTGAGCTACATCCGTGAAGAAGGCAAGGCCGATCGCATGGGTGCGCAGCTCATGGCAATAGTCGCTGAAAGCTCACGCCAGCGGTACTACTTGTCCCCGAACGACGAGCATGAGAAAGCGGCGGCTATCCCTCGACCTGAAGATGCGCCGGAAGCAGAGATCGCATACAATCCCAGATATCTAACGACGCCGAACTACGGCATGAGTAAATGGGCCGACCTGTTCACCAATCGTCAGCTTTCCGTCCTAACCGCTCTCAGCGATCTCGTTCATGAAGCTCGAGCTCGCATTGTGGCCGACGACGGTCACCCTGAGTACGCGGATGCCGTAGCGACCTACCTAGCCTTCGCTGTCGACAAGGCTGCTGATCGTAACAGCACAATATGCTGCTGGGAACCAGGCATGGACCGATTGCGTGGGACTTTCCAGCGCCAGGCGTTGCCCATGACTTGGGATTTCGCAGAGGCCAATCCTTTCGGAAATGCCGGCGGCGACTTCGGGATGTGCATTGCCTCGCTATGCGAGGTCGTTGAAAGACTGCGCCCACCTGCACCTGCAAGCGCGACGTTGGCCAATGCTGCTGAAGCAACCAGGACAACCGCTGGCCTGGTCTCGACCGACCCGCCATACTACGACAACGTCGGATACGCCGACCTGGCTGATTACTTCTACGTGTGGCTGCGTCGATCGCTTGGCGAAACTTACCCGGCGCTCCTAAGCACAGTGCTCACGCCCAAAGCGGACGAACTTGTTGCGGACCCCATTCGCCATAACGGAAGAGAGAAGGCCGAACGTTTCTTCGAGAACGGCTTCACTGATGTCTTCACGCGCATCTGTGAAGCGGCCTTGCCCAACTATCCGATCACGGTCTTCTATGCGTTCAAACAAGCAGAGACTCAAGGCAATGGCGATCATGCATCAACGGGGTGGGAAACCCTGCTGGAAGGCATGCTGAAAGCGGGGTGGGCGGTGACAGCCACCTGGCCGGCACGCACTGAGCTGGTAAGCCGACAGCGCGGACTCGATTCCAATGCGCTCGCCTCGTCCATCGTGCTGGCCTGTCGGCCACGCCCCTCCGACGCTGGATTTACCGATCGCCGAGGACTGATCAACGCTCTTCGTGAGGAGTTCCCCGATGCGCTGCGTAAGCTTGAGCAAGGCAAGGTCGCCCCAGTCGATCTTCGCCAAGCTGCTATCGGTCCCGGCATGGCGGTCTTCTCCCGGTACGCCCGCGTCAACGAACCTGACGGAACCCAGATGCGCGTCAGGGCCGCCCTTTCGCTCATCAACCAAGTCCTAGACGAGAAGCTGTCGCAGCTCGAAGGCAACGTCTCGTCCGATACCCGGTTCTGTGTGGAGTGGTTTAAGCAGTACGGGTTTGACCAGGGACCGTTCGGTACTGCGGAGACGCTTAGCAAGGGCACTGACACGAGTATCGCCGGGCTGGTTCGGGCTGGGGTGGTGAAGTCGGCGGCGGGTAAGGTGAAACTGCTGTCCGTTCGGGATATTCCTGATTTTTATGACCCGGAAGCTGATGAACGCACCTGTGAATGGGAGATCTGCCTGCACCTGGCCAAGGCTTTGCAGGACCGTGGGGCGGATGATGCGGCGCGGCTGATGGCGGCGGCGCGGCGGGTGCCTGCCGTGGACTTGGACGATGTGAAGGAGCTTGCTTACCTGCTGTATTCGATCGCGGAGAAGAAGGGGTGGGCGGAGACGGCGTTGCTGTTCAACAACCTGGGGACGTCGTGGACGGACCTGGAGAAGCTGGCGCAGACGGCGCAGGCTGGAACCGGGGGTCAGGGCGAGTTCACGCTGGATTTTGGGAGCGATGACGATGGCGGCGAGTAACAAGGAGCGGGTCGGGCAGGGGCTTGAGCTGCTGCAGGCCGGGCTGCTGCCGTTCGTGGACGCGGCGATGTCGGCGGCCGCGCCGGGCGGGCAGGACTGGGTGGCGATGCTTGAGGCGCGGGATAACGCCAGGCACGGGACCGCGTACACGTACTCGCGGGCCGATCCGCGGTTCCTGCTGAAGGTGCTGACCGAGGAGTGGCGGGTCTTCGGCAAGTCGCTGTCGCGGGCTGAGCAGTCGTTCGCGACCGAGTTGCGGGAGACGGGGAACCGGTGGGGGCATAACGAGGCGTTCGGCGCCGATGACACGTACCGGGCGCTGGACACGATGGAGCGGCTGCTGACCGCGGTGGACGCGACGGCCGAGGCAGACGCGGTCCGGAGGCTGCGGCGGGACGCGCAGGCGGCGGCATTTTCGTCTGAGACGCGGCGGGCGGTGCAGGTGGTCACCGGGGTAGAGGGGCACGGGCTGAAGCCGTGGCGGGAGGTGATCACGCCGCATAAGGACGTGCGGGACGGGAAGATGCGCGGCGCGGAGTTCGCCGCCGACCTGTTCGGGGTGTCGCGGGGCGAGGGGTCGCGGGAGTACGTGGAGCCGGCGGAGTTCTTCCGCCGCACCTACCTGACTGACGGGCTGCGGGAGCTGCTGGCGGCGGCGGCGCGGCGGATCGGCGGGGACCGGAACGCCTCGCCGGTGTGGAACCTGCAGACGAACTTCGGCGGCGGCAAGACGCATTCGATGCTGGCGCTGTACCACCTGCTGTCCGGCACGCCGCTGTCGGAGTACCCGGATGAGGTGCGCAAGGTCCTCGGTGACGTGACGCTGCCGGCCGCGCGGCGGGCGGTGCTGGTCGGGAACCACATCAAGGCGGGCGCGGCGACGCCCAAGCCTGATGGGACGCTGGTGCGCACGCTGTGGGGTGAGCTGGCCTGGCAGCTCGGGCTTGCGGCCGGCGGGCAGGGCGAGGCGCGGCGGGCGTATGAGATCGTGCGGTCCGCGGACGAGACCCGCTCCAACCCGGCGGACTCGCTCGGCACGCTGGTCGCCGCGTACGCGCCGTGCCTGATCCTGATCGATGAGTGGGTGGCCTACGCGCGGCAGCTCTACGGGCGCGAGGACCTGGCGGGCGGGACGTTCGACACGCAGTTCACGTTCGCGCAGACGCTGACCGAGGTGGTCAAGGCGGTGCCGGGGGCGCTGCTGGTGGTGTCCATCCCGGCGTCGTCGGCGGCGCCGTCGGCTGAGGAGGCCGAGCGGGGCGCGACCGACATCGAGGTCGGCGGGCTGAACGGGTCGGAGGCGCTGCGGCGGCTGCAGCAGGTGATCCACCGGATCGCCGACCAGTGGCGGCCGGCGTCCCCGGTGGAGTCGTTCGCGATCGTGCGGCAGCGGCTGTTCGAGGAGCCGGGCGCCGACGCGCAGGCCGACATCGGCGCGGTGGCCCGGGTGTTCACCGACTTCTACGCCAGGAACCGGGCCGAGTTCCCGGCCGGGGTCTTCGAGCCGTCGTATGAGGAGCGGATCAGGTCGGCGTACCCGATCCACCCCGAACTGTTCGACCGGCTGTACCACGACTGGTCGACGCTGGACCGGTTCCAGCGCACCCGCGGCGTGCTGCGGCTGATGTCCGCGGTCATTCACGAGCTGTACGAGCGGGACGATCCGGCGCCGCTGATCATGCCGGGCGGGGTGCCGCTGGACGCCGACGACGTGCTGACCGAGATCTCGCAGTACCTGGAGGACAGCTTCAAGCCGGTGATCGACGCCGACATCGACGGCGCCTCCTCCACCCCGGCCAGGATCGACGCGTCCCGCCCGGCGCTGGGCACCCGGAAGGTCACCAGGCGGCTGGCCCGGGCGGTCTTCCTCGGCTCCGCGCCCACCCTGAAGGCGGCGCACCGGGGCATCGAACGGCCCCACATCTGGCTCGGCATCGCCACCCCGGGCGATGCGATCGGGAACTTCGCCAACGCGCTGTCGCTGCTGTCGGACCAGGCCACCTACCTGTACTCAGAAGGGGCCCGGTACTGGTACGCGACCGCCGCGTCGGTGCAGAAGATGGCCCGCGAGCACGCCGACCGGCTCAAGGACCGGCCGGAGGAAACCTGGGCGGAGATCGTCCGGCGGCTGGCGCCCGAACGGTCGTCCCGGGGCATGTTCGCCCAGGTGCAAGCCGGTCCCGAGCGCAGCGACGACATCCCGGACGAGCCCGCGGTGCGGCTGGTGATCATGCATCCCCAGTACCGGCACGCACGCGGCGACTTCGACAGCCCGGCAGGTGTGTTCGCGTCGTCTGCTGCGCAGGGGCGCGGGACCGCGCACCGGATCAACAGGAACATGGTCGTGTTCCTGGCCGCCGACGCCAAGCGGTACGAAGAGCTCGACGACGCGGTGCGCCAGTACCTGGCGTGGCGGGAACTGGCCGGCACCGAGGACCGGATCAGGGAACTGGAACTTCCCCCCCAGCAGGCCGCGCAGGCCCGCAAGCGGCTCAAGGACGCCGACGAGACCGTGACCTTGCGGATCTCGGCCAGCTACCAGTGGCTGCTCGTCCCCGTGCAGACCACCAGCAGCCCGCTGCGGATCGATGAGCTGAAGGCCGACACCAGCAAGGACCGGCTCGCCGAGCGGGCCTCCGACCGGCTCAAGAACGCCGACATGCTGCGCGCCGTCCAGGGCGCGGAGAACATCCGCCTCGACCTGGACCAGCACCTGGCCTCCGTGTGGTCGGCGCCGGGCGCTTCGGGGCACGTCACCGTCGGGAAGCTGTGGGACTACTACTGCCAGTACCCCTACCTGCCCCGGCTGACCGAGCGGGCGGTGCTCGAGCGCGGCATCGCCGCGGTCTTCGGCCTGCTGACCTGGGAGACGCAGGGGTTCGCGGTGGCCACCGGGTACGACGCCGCGACCGGGCGGTACGCCGGGCTCGCCCTGCCGCACGAGGACACCCCGCCGCAGATTGCCGATTCGGCACTGCTGGTCCGGCCGGACCTGGCGCGCGCCCAGCGGGACGCCGAACGGGCAGCCGCGGCGGCCGAGGCCGCGCGCCGTGCGGAGCAGGAGGCTGCCCTGGCGGGCGGGGCCGGGGGTGTCGGTGTCGGTGCCGGGGGTGCCGGCGTCGGTGAGGGCACGGGCCCGGGCGGCGGTGACGGCTCGGCGGGTGGGGGCACTGGCGGTACCGGTGCTGGCGGT
This sequence comes from Actinomycetota bacterium, assembly GCA_027314595.1. Taxonomy (GTDB): domain Bacteria; phylum Actinomycetota; class Actinomycetes; order Streptosporangiales; family Streptosporangiaceae; genus Trebonia. The sequence goes on from DAHVAN010000033.1 coordinate 27,936, forward strand.
ACCGCCGGCGGCGGGACTGTCCCCGGCCCGGAAGGCGGCTCCGGCGGCACCATTCCCCCGGCGCCGAAGAACGTCCGCTTCTACGGCACGGTCAGCCTCGACCCGCAGCGGTACACCCGGGACTTCGGCCGCCTCTACCAGGAAGTCATCCAGCACCTCGCCGCCCCCGACGACGTGGACCTGAAGATCACCGTCGAGATCGAGGCAGTCAGGAAGGACGGCTTCCCCGACGACAAGGCCCGCATCGTCTCGGAAAACGCCCGCACCCTCAAGTTCGACCAGTCAGGATTCGAAGATCACTAGCGCATGGCCCTGCCAGGCAGTGCCTGGGAGTGACGCGGGGAGCATGATGGGCTGCTCAAGACCGGCAACGATCTCGAATTCGGCATCGCGGCGGCGCGGCGGCGCTGACACGCGCAATGGCTGGAGCTGACTGCCGCGGTATCCTGACTGTCCTACCGCTGTGCTAGCACTCATGCCATGGCCGTCCGCAAGAAGCGCTCGATCTCCATCCCGCCCGAGCTTGATGCCGAGATCGCCGCCGCCGCCCGGGCCGCCGGGGTGAGCTACAGTGCCTGGCTCGCCCAGACCGCGCAGAAGGAATTCACCATCCGGGCCGGCCTGGAAGCGGTCAGCCAGTACGAGGCCGAGCACGGCGCGTTCACCCCGGAGGAGATCGCCGAGGCCGACGAATGGGCTGCCCGGGTCACCCAGTCACCCGGCACCCGGCGGTCCGCGTGACGGGGGTCACCTACGATTCCGGGGCGCTGATCGCCGCCGAGCGGGGGGAGCGGCCGATGTGGGCCCGCCATCGTGCCTTGCTGCAGCGCCGCGTCGTGCCGGCTGTCCCCGCCGCCGTCGTTGCCCAGTGCTGGCGAGGCACGTCCCGCCAGGCGCAGCTGGCCCGGCTGCTAGCCGGATGCGAAGTCGAAGCTCTCGATGACACCAGGGCCAGGGCTACCGGAACCCTCGCCGGGCGCGCCCGCACCACCGATATCGTCGACGCCAGCGTCGTCGAAGGCGCCCTGCGGCGCGGCGACCTCATCGTCAGCTCCGGCGAAGGCGACCTGGCCGCCGTCGCCGCGGCCGTCGGCCGCTACATTGACATCGACCACCGCCCAGCGCCATAGCGCCGAATCGGCGCTATGGCCTGTAGGCCTGGCGTTCCGTGGCTGGCACTCATATCGATCGGTTCTGTCATTGGCGTGGATTACTTACGTCCGGACGGCGGCTGGGGCCGGAACTGGTGCCGCGGGGCGGCTACGGCCGCTGGCGGGGGCTGCGGGGGTTCGGTCACCTGCCCGGCTGCCTGGGCGATTCGTACCAGGCGGGCCAGGCTTGGCCGCTGGAGGACCTCGCCGATGTCGTGGAGCGCGACGATCAGTTCCTCGATCCCGTCAAGCGGGGTGTCGTTCTGCCTGTTCAGCAGGATGCCGCGGTACTCCTCGGGAGCGATGGCCCGGCCGGGCAGGTCGATCTGCCCGCCCTCGGCGCGGAACAGGGCCTGGACGGAGGTGTCGAGAGCGAGGGCCAGCCCGGTGAGCTCGGCGGCGGTGAAGGAACGCTGGCCGCGCTCGGCCTGGTGGACGGCCTGCCTGCTCCAGGGTTTGCCCAGGTAGCGGCCGAGGGATTCGCCGAGGTCGGCGAGCGACAGCTGCCGCTGCGCCCGCAGGCGCGCGACCTGCCGGCCGATGGCTTCTTCGACCCGCATCCAAGCCTCCCGAGTGTCACTCCCGGCAATGACAATGTAGCACTGTGATTGACAAGGTCCGCCAGTGGCACTACTGTAACCGCGTAGCTTTCATTGTCAATCTCTATCATGACGTGTGACTGACGGGAGCCGGACATGCGCGAGTTCCGCCTGGACACTGCCGGGCCGGCCGGCGACTGCGCCGTTCTCCGGGTGACCGGCGAGGTCGATGTCTATACCGCGCCGATGCTGCGCGAACGGATCCGCGAGCTCGCCGCCAAGGGGGCCGTGCACCTCATCGCCGACCTCACCCAGGTGGACTTCCTCGACTCCACCGGCCTGGGAGTCCTCGTCGGCGGCCTCAAGCGGCTCCGCGAAGACGGCGGCTCACTCGCCCTGGTGATCACCACCCCGCGCATCCTGCGCATCTTCCAGGTCACCGGACTCACCAAAGCGCTCGCCGCCCAGCGCTCAGTGACGGACGCCATCACCGCAGACCCTCACTGGCAGAAGACAGCCGAAAGCCAGGCCGGAAGCGTCCACGAGTGGTGCCGCCGGCACGGCCTGGCCTGACGGCCGGCCGGCCGTCAGGCCAGGCCGGCCGGCCGGCCGGCGTATGCGGGCCGACGTGCCTGGCTATTCCCGCGCGGCGGGTGACGCAGCGGACGATCCGGGTTCGCCATCGACGTCGAGGGTGAACAACACCGGCCCGGGCCTTCCCTCTGCTCCGCGGTACACACGTTTCCGCGGAAGCGGCTTGTGCACGGTTTCACAAAGCGCTTCCGCGGAAACGCCCTGCGCAATAGCAGGTGTCCGTGGAGACATCCGGTCATGCCGCGGACAGGACGGCGTCCCGGCGCTGCGGGACTACGCCGCACCGCCGAGGCGGTCGAGGTCGTCGGATCCGGCGCGGGCCTGGCATCTCGGGGATGCCGGCCGGGTGCCAATTGGGTCGCGGTTTCGGGGCGGGCGCGCTGCGACTCTCGCTGGTATGCCGGCTTGTTGTCTGGCCATCTTCGTTCCGCTACGGTCGTAGCACGTGATCGTGAGGGGAGGCGGTACGGGCAGGATCGCGGTGATTGCAGCGGGTGGCGGCTGTCGTGGCCGAGGTGCTGCGCGACCGTCGCTCGGGCACGCCGGATGGCTCAAGCCAGGAGATCACCGCGAGCGGCGCCTACCAGCAGGCAGGTTCTGGTGAGTGATGAGATCCAGATCAGGGAAGCGCTGCCGGGCGAGTACGAAGATACCGGCAGCCTGACCCAGCGCGCCTACGCCGAATTCGCGCGGCCCGGCGACCCGCTCTGGGACGGCTACTTCAGCATGCTCGCTGACGTCGTCGGCCGGGCCGCATACGCCACCGTGCTGGTCGCGGTGACAGGCCGGCGCGTTATCGGCACCGCCACCATCGAACTGGACCGGACGATCGAGGGAACCGAGGGCCTGCAGCCCGGCCAGGCCAACTTCCGGGTCCTGGCCGTGGATCCGGCGGCCCGGAGCAGTGGCGTGGGCCGGCAACTCGTCGAGGCGTGCGTCCAGCTCGCCCGCCAAGCCGGCAAGCAGGTCGCCACGCTGCACACCACCGATCAGATGGCGGCCGCCCAGCGTATCTACCGGTCCATGGGCTTTCAGCGTGATCCCTCCCGCGACATCGAGCTGCACCCTGACCTGGTCCTGAAAGCGTTCCGCCTTCCGCTCCGGCCACTGGGCTGAGCAAGAGCAGATGCGGTGCATCGACGCCCAGCGACGGCCCCGGCGCTTCCCCAGCCTGTGCCCGAAACCGCCGGTTTGGATCTTGGCGGGTAGGTAACGTAGGCCATTAGCCGGCCAAGCACCAGGAACCGGCCGTGACTGGCGGGCCGCTCGCACCTGCAGCCTCCTCCACCCGGCCGCGACCGGGGAACCAGTCCGCCTGGAGCCGAAACCGGTCCTGTGATGAGCTGGACCCGCGGATGGACACAAGGAGGTCCACGTGAAGGTTCTTGTCGCCTACGAGAGCAAGGGCGGCCACACCCGGCGAGCTGCCACTGCGATAGCTGATGCCTGCCGGGCCGATGGCCACGACGCCGTCCTCCTGCCGCTCGGCCAGATCGGGCGGAGCGAGGTCGAGCAGTGCGATGCCGCCGCCCTCGGGTCATGGGTGGAGGGCTTCATCCTGTTCGGGGTCAAGCCGGCCCGGGCCGCCACTCGCTGGCTCGATCAGGCGCCGCTGCTGGCCGGCAAGCCGGTGGGCGTGTTCGTCACCTATGCCGTGCACCCGAGGGGCAGCCTCGGCGTGCTGCGCCGCGGGGTTGAGGCCCGAGGCGGCAAGGTGGTCGCCGAGCACGCCAGCCGGCACCAGGACCCCGAGGCTGGCGCGGCCGACTTCGCTCGCCGCCTCCTGGCCGCCGGCTGAGCCGTTCCCCGGCAGCGAGGACACCGTCCCGTTGGGGATCACACCGGGCCTGGCCCGAACAGACTGACATCAGCCCGCTTGCCGAACCCGGGGTGTTCGCAGCCCTAACCCGACAATGGGACCCCGGCCGGGCAGGCGGCAGCAGCCGGCGGCGGCGGTTTGTGCCGTCGGCTTCCCGGGGCTGCTGGCAGGGTTAGCTGGCGGGCCAGGATGAGCAGTGCCGAGATACGGACATGCGCATATCGCCGCATCGGCTCGCAAGATCGGAGCTGGCCGCCAGTCCTGCCCTGGTCTTACTCCCCGAGGTCATCGAGCCTCTGCCGCACCCACTGAAGGTCGTTCCGCCACTGGGCATTGCTCGGATCGAGCGCGGCAAGGCAGGTGCTTATGGTGAGGCTGGCCTCGTATGCCGACCGGGCGGCGGGCAGGTCCCCGGCGGCCACCGCCACGTCCCCGACCTTGTCGTGGCTGACGGACAGGTCGCGCTGCCAGCCGGCGTTGCCGGGGTCGGCGCCGGTCCGCCGGAGGTACTCCTGCAGCAGGGCTTGCCAGCAGGGTCAGGTCAGTAAGGCGGTTGACGTCGGCCTGCAGCCCGCCCAGGCCCGGACCGGGCGGTTCATCCTCGCCATTCAGGGCGAATGACAGGTCATCCAGGCTCATCGCGCCGTAGCAGACAGCCACCTGATGCACGATCGCTGTCTGCCGGGGTGTCAGCAGCGCGAGGAGCTCGCCCAGCAGGATGTCGGCGCTGCCGAGCAGCATCGCCTCCGCCAGCGCGGTCTCCAGCGGCCTCTAAGGCACGCGGCATCGATGCACAACCCGGAGTTCCACGAGCGGCAGCGGATGCGCGCCTCCACCTACAACATCCCGCGGTTCCTGCACTGCTACCAGGAGACCATCAACGGCGGCCTGATCCTGCCTCGCGGCATGCTCGACACCGTCACATCCCTGGCCGCGCAGGCCGGCAGCCGCCTGAACATCACCGACCGCCGCTCCCCCGGCACTCCGCAGGACATCACCTGCTCCGCGATCTTGACGCCGACCCAGCGGGACGCGGTCACCGAACTCACCCGGCACGACCTCGGGATACTGGTCACGCCGCCGGAGCCGGGAAGATCGTCATGGCCTGCGCGATCATCGCCGCCCACCAGGTCCCCACACTCATCCTGGTCGACCGCAAGGCCCTGGCCGACCAGTGGCGGACCCGGATCGCTGAGTTCCTCGGCATCAAGGCCGGCCAGCTCGGCGGCGGCCGTGCGAAGCTGCGCGGCACCGTCGACGTCATCACCTTGCAGACGCCCCGGTGACACTCGCCCTGCCGGCCGGACCATCCCATGCCAGCCACCTAGCCGGACACGTCGACCGGGGAACGTGCCAGAATCTCCCGGTGGCAGAGGAGCAGCTCGACGGCGGGAACACCGGCGGCGCCGTCCGGTCAGGTGACACAGTCCGCCGGGCCGCCGGCCCCTGGACGCCGGCAGTGCACGCCCTGCTCGCACACCTGGCGGCCAAGAATTTCCCAGGAGCCCCGCGCCCCCTCGGATTCGACGACCAGGGCCGTGAGATCCTCACCTTCATAGAGGGCGAGACCGTCGGCAGCCGCAAGCCGTGGCCCGCCTGGACGCACGCCGAGGACACCCTTGACCAGGTCGCCCGCTGGATGCGCGCTTACCACCAGGCCGTCGCCGACTTCGTCCCGCCGCCCGGCGCCGTCTGGCGAGAAGGCGGCACCTGGTCACCAGGCCTGATCATCGGCCACAACGACACCGCCCCCTACAACGCCGCCTGGCACCAGGGCACACTGGCCGGGTTCTTCGACTGGGACTTCGCCGGGCCCGCCGCACCAGAATGGGACCTGGCCTTCGCCGCCTTCAGCTGGGTGCCCCTGCACGCCCGGCACGTTGTCGCCGCCGAGGGATTCACCGACTTCGCGGCCAGGCCACGCCGACTCCACCGGTTCCTCCGCGCATACGGCTGGCCGGCACCGGAAGCGGAATTCCTCGAAGTTGTGCGGGCGCGCGTCCAAGCCCATGCCGACGGAGTCCGCACTCTCGCCGCCGCAGGAGACGAGGCGTTCGGGCGACTGCTCAGCCAGGGTGTCGCCGACGACCTCGACCGGGCTCTCGCCGAACTCAGCAGTTTCCCGCGATAGCACTCCCTGCTCAAACGCAGCAGCCCGGACTGCACCGCTCGCGATCATGGTGCCACTAAGTGGGCAGGTGCCAACTATCGTGGCCCGGCTCGGCCGCCGCCGCAGAGTTGGCGAGAACACCGTGGTGACAGATGGCATGGCCAGGTGACAACTATCGTGGCCCGTCACACCCCCACGAGAGAGCAAGCGGACCAGCGTCGCCAACTAGCGTTCCAACTTCGCCAACTAGCCCCGGCGGTCACACGCGGTTAACCGCGCCATCGACGGGATATTAACTTGACGTTGTATTAACTGGAGCTCATACTAGGACTGTGATCGTCGATTGGACGGACGAGTTCGACCGCTGGCTCACCAACGCCGAAGAGTAGGGCGGCAAGCTCCTCGAGGTCGCGGTCGCGCTTCTAAAAGCACTCAACGACCTCCCGGCCAAGCCGGATGAGGAGTCCCCTACCTTCAAGCGAGTCCGGCAGGCCCGCCGTCATGAGCTGTGGCGGGTCGCCCATCCTTACGACCCCGACGTCGCCGTCCGGATCATCTGCTGGTTCCCCGCCAA
>DAHVAN010000042.1 GCA_027314595.1 Actinomycetota bacterium
CATGTCCAGGTCCCTGACGGCCTTGATGACCTGCTCGAGCGCGGACGCGGGCAGCGCGCCGGGCTGGGAGAAGACCAGGATGCCGTCGCGGAAGGCCATCAGCGTCGGGATCGAGGTGATCCGCGCGGCGCCGGCCAGCGCGGGCTGGTTTTCGGTGTCCACCTTGCCGAACGTGACGTCGGGGTGCTTGTCGCTGGCGGCCGCGAAGACCGGAGCGAACATCCGGCACGGCCCGCACCAGGACGCCCACCAGTCGACGAGCGTGATCCCCGGCCTGGCGACCGTGTCCTCGAACGTGTCCGCGGTCAGTGCGACGGTGCTCATCCTTCACTCCTCTGGTATCCATGGAATCTGATTCCACGGCATCGAATGATACCCACCGGGGTATAACACCCGACGGCGTGAGGCATTCCCGGCGGGCGACGTGCGGCGACCGCGGCAGTCCCGCCGCGGTGCGCGCCGGGCTATGCGGCGTGCTTCCTGGCGGTCAGCCGGAAGCCGGTCGCGGAAAGGGTCCCGGCGGCGAGGTGCTCGCGCTCGATACGGCACAGTTCCGCCAGAATCTCGGGGCTGCCGCGCCCGGCCAGCAGGTGGCGGGCCAGGTAGGGCACCCGCCGCACGCTGACGTCCGCAAGTCGCCCGGACACCGCCGCGATCATGGCGTCCCCTCCGTTGCACATCGCGCCGGCGACGGTGTGCCGCGAGCGCCATCTGGCCCTGGGCCCGTCCCCTCCGTCCGGGGGATCGATCACTCCCGTCACGGCCAGGATCGCGGCGGTGTCGTAGTACCACGTGATGGTGGCGGCGTCGGCCCAGTCCCACGCGTACTCGTCGAGGATCAGCGTGCCACCCGGCCGCAGCAGGCGGGCGGCCCGGTCGACCGCCGCGCGGAGCGGGTGCATGTGGTGCAGGGAAAGCAGCATCACCACGGCGTCGAAGGGCTCGTCGTCATAGCCGGCGAGATCGGCCAGCACGGCCGGAACCCCCGCCGAACGAGCGGCTGCGACCGCGGCCGGATCCGCGTCGATGGAGGCAACGTCGTATCCGGCATCCGAAAGCCTGACCGACAGCTCGCCGTCGCCGCATCCGGCGTCGAGGATCCGCGCTGGCGGTGACGGCAGCACGCCGGCCAGCCAGGTGAAGGCGGCGCATGCGGACGCGCCGGACGCGCCGCTGCCCGGGCACGCGGCGGCCTGCCCGGGCAGCCCGTCCGCCGCGGCGTTCCCGCGGGTGGTCCGCGGGTCCGCATACCGCGAGCTCTTGCATCCAGTCATCGTGCGCTCCCTGCCTCACCTCCGGCCCGGGAGATCATCCCGGTAACAGCCCAATCCCGTTTCCACTCGACTGCGCTGGACTGCCCGCCGCGAGGGCCGTTCGTCCCGCGCGGCCGTGCCGTTCGTCCCGTCGGGTGCGCGAGCGATGACGGCGGTGCAGGCCCGCCACGGCATCGCTGACCCGTAACAGGCGATGGCGGCACCCGGCCCGGGCGCTCACGGCGCCCGGGCCGGCGCATGTCAGGCGGCGGGCAGGGTGACGGTGAAGACCGCGCCGCCGCCGGGCGGGCTTGACGCGGTCACGGTGCCGCCGCGGGCGGCGGCCAGCTCGGCGACCACGGCCAGGCCGATGCCGGTGCCGGAACGGGCTGTGGCGCCGGTGCCGCGCCAGAACCGCTCGAAGACGTGCGGCAGGTCGGCCTCGGGGATGCCGGGTCCGGTGTCGGCCACGGTCAGCACGCCGGCACCGGGGCGGGCGCGAGTGGTGACGGTGACCTGCCCGCCGTACGGGGTGTACTTGATCGCGTTGGTCAGCAGGTTCGTGGCGACCTGGGTGAGCCGGGCCTCGTCGGCGCTGACCGCGACTTCGGGGGTGTCCAGGGTCAGGGTGAGTCCGGCGTCGGTGAACTGGGCCGTCAGCGCGTCGGCCGCGGCGGCGGCGATCTTGCCCAGGTCGGCCGGGGCGCGGTGCAGTGTCAGGACGGCGGCCTGCGCGGCGGCCAGGGTGGCCAGGTCGTCGATGAGCCGTCCCAGCCGCAGGGTCTCATCGTGCAGCGAGGTGAGCTTGGCGGGACTGGGGCCGGCGATGCCGTCGAGCAGTTCCTCGGTGCCGCCTTGCAGGATGGTGACCGGGGTGCGCAGCTCGTGGGCGATGTCGGCGACCATGTCCCGGCGCAACTGGTCGACGCGGCGCAGGCTGCGGGCCATCTTGGCGAACGCGGCCGATACCTGGCCCAGCTCGCCGGGACCGGGCCGCAGCAGCCGCTCCGCGCCGGAGTCCCCGCGCTCGACCGCGCCGGCGGCGTCGGCCAGTGCGGCCAGCGGCCGGGTGGTCAGCCGGGAGACCAGCAGCGCGGCGACCGCGGCCAGTGCCACCGCGGCCAGCGCGCCGTACCCGACGGCCTGCAAGATCGCTCCGCGGGCCTGCCATGCCGCGCTCTGGCTGGCCGGGGGGAAGCTGATGACGACCGTGCCGACCGTTTTCCCGTCCACCACGATCGGCACCTGATCGGCGGCATCCGGCGCGGTCGTGGCCGGCGCGGTCGTGGCCGGCGACGCCGTGGCCGCGG
>DAHVAN010000055.1 GCA_027314595.1 Actinomycetota bacterium
CGTCCCGCGCGTCCCGCGCGCCCCGCGCCCGCAGCGCCCGCAGCCGCGCCGACAGCGCCGCCGCCCCGGCGTTGTTGAACCCCATCCGGTTGACGAGCGCGCGCTCGTCCGGGAACCGGAACATCCGTGGCTTCGGGTTGCCGGGCTGCGGCCGCGCGGTCACCGTGCCCACCTCGACGAACCCGAACCCCAGCGCCGCAAGCGCCGCCGCCCCGTGCCCGTCCTTGTCGAACCCGGCCGCCAGGCCGAGCGGCCCTGGGAAGTCCAGCCCCAGCGCGCGCACCCGCAGCACCGGGTCGCGCGGCGCGAGGAACCGGCGCAGCAGCCACGCCCCGCCGGGGCCCGCGGCCGCGAAGCGGATCACCCAGAATCCGGCCGCGTGCGCCGTCTCCGGCGGCAGGCGCCGCAGCACCGCCGCGTAAATCGCCCGGTACAAGCAACCTCGCCCCCAGTCCGCGACTCCTGAGCAGGCCCCAGGAACACCCTGGCACCGGACACTGTACGCGGCCACGCCAGCCAGAGCGGCTCCCGCCGGCGCCGGGCGCTGATAAGGCTTCCTGCCCGGTCTGACATCCTTGTATTCAGCCGACTGGAACGAGAGGACAGCGTGCAGACCCAGGACATAGGGCAGGGCTTGCCGGAAGCCGTCAGCCTGCTTGACAGGCTGCGGATGGCCATCTACCGCGGGGAACTGGCCCCGGGGCAGCGGCTGGTGGAAAGCGAGCTCGCGCAGAAATACGACACCTCGCGCGGCGCGGTCAGGGAGGCCATCGCGCTGCTGCAGAACGAGGGGCTGGTGACCCGTCAGCGCAACCGCAGTGCCTGGGTGCGGCCGATCACCATCGAGGAGGCGATCGAGATCCTCGAGGTCCGCGCGGTCGTCGAGGGGCTGTGCGCGGCCAAGGCGGCGGCGCTGGCCACCGCCGAAGACCACAGGGAACTCCGCGCGCTGGCCGCCGAGATGACCGGCGCGTGCGGCAGCGGCGACGTGCTCACCGACAGCAGGGTCAGCGACCTGGCGCACGCGAAGATCCGCCAGATCGCCGGCCAGCAGACCGCCGCGGGGATCATCAACCGGCTCAGGTACCAGGGCGTGCGCTACCAGTTCCACGTCTCGCTGCTGCCCGGCCGCCTCGCCCAGGGGCTGACCGAGCACCTGGGCATCATCGACGCGGTGATCGCGGCCGACCCGGCGAAGGCCGGGCAGCTCACCCGCGACCACTTCGCGTCCGTCATCGACGCCGTCCGCCAGTTCGAGGCGATGAACCTCCCCCCGATCGTCCTGGCCCGCTAGCCCGCCAGCGCCCGCCCGGTGGCGTCAGCCCGCGTTGAGCGCGCCGTCGATCAGGTGCAGCGAGCCCGACACGTACTCAGACTCCGACGACAGCAGCCACACCACCAGGTTCGCCACCTCGGCGGCGGTGCCGTACCGCTTCCCGTAAGGCACCGACTCCGACACCGCCCGGAACACCCCCTCGGGATCAGAGGGGTTGATCTGCGCCGTCAGGTCGCGCGCCATCCGCGTGTCGATGTGCCCCGGCGCCACGCAGTTCACCCGGATCCCGTACGGCGCGCCCTCCAGGGCGGCCGACTTCGTCAGCCCGAGCACCGCGTGCTTGGACGCGATGTACGGCGAGAAGGCGGCGGCGCCCTTGATCGCCGCCATCGACGCGGTGTTCACGATGGCCCCGGACCCCTGCGGCTTCATCACCGTCAGCACCGAACGCAGCCCCATGAACACGCCGCGCGCGTTGACGGCCCAGACCTTGTCGAAGTCGGAAACCGACAGCTCGGTCATCGGGGCCATCCGGCCCTCGATGCCGGCGTTGTTGAAGAACAGGTCGATCCGCCCGTGCGCCTGCACCGCGGCGGCCACGTACTTGTCGACCTCGGACTCCACCGACACGTCGGCGACCACGGGCAGGCCGGACAGCTTCGACGCCGCCTCGTGCAGGGCCTGCTCCGCCCGGTCCACCATGACCAGGCAGGCGCCCGATTCGGCCAGCCGGGTCGCGACCGCGAGCCCGAACCCCGCCGCCGCGCCCGTGATGACCGCGACCTGACCGTCGAACCTGTAACTCGCGCTCATCGCACACCCTCCGCGTCCAGCATTCCGGTTGCCGCTGGGCCGACCGCCCCGGCCATGATCGCCTCGTGCCTGGCCACTATCCGGCTGTCCCACTCGTGGTCGGTGAGCAGGTACAGCGCGTTCTCCCGCACCGCCGTCACGAGCTTGTCCGCGACCTGCGACGGCGGCATTCCCTTGGACAGCGTCGCGTGCATCGACTCCCGCAGCGCGGCCCCGGAAGAAGACATGCCGCCTTCGCTGGCCAGCGCGGCCGGCCGGTTCCGCGACCCGTGGAACAGGTTCGTGGCGATGATGCCCGGGCATAGCCCGGTCGCCCCGATGTTGGCTCCCGCCGCCTTCAGGTCGGCCGCGAGCACCTCCGTCAGCGCCAGGATCGCGTGCTTGCAGATCCCGTACATGTTCGCCGCCGCGATCACCGAGGTCATCGAGCAGGTGTTGACGACATGCCCCGGTTCGCCGTGCGCCAGCATCCGGGGCACGAACGTCTGCACGCCGTAGATCACCGACATCAGGTTGACCGACAGCGTCCAGTCCCAGTCCCTGGAGGTGGCCTGCCAGATCGGCCCGTCCAGGTATCCCTCTACCCCGGCGTTGTTGTTGACCAGGTGGATCTTCCCGAACCGCTGCTCGGCCGCGTCCGCCAGCGCCTCGATGTCGGCCAGCTTCGACACGTCGGTCCGCACCGCGAGCACCGGCACGCCCGCGGCGGAAAGCTCCGCGGCGCATCCGTCGAGCGCGTCCTGCTGGATGTCGCCGATGACGACGTTCATCCCCTCGGCGCCCCAGCGCAGCGCGAACGCCTTCCCCATCCCGCTGCCTGCGCCGGTGACGACGGCGGTCTTGCCCGCGAACTCTTCCACGAAAAGGCTCCTTTACCTAGGGCAGGCTGGTTTGTGTCAACACCAAGCACGGGTCACTGCTGGGGCAAAGACAGGATCCGCACCAGCGAGCCGGGCGAGACCAGCCGCCGCAGCGCGTCCGGCGTGTCCGCCAGCGACACCCGCTCGCTGACCAGCCGGTCCACCGGCACCCGGCCGGCCGCCAGGTGCGCCACGGACTCCCGGTAGGTCTGGTCGGAGAACGCGCAGGCGCCGACCAGGCGCAGTCCCTCGCTGAGCATCCCGAACAGCGGCACCGACGCCACCTCGGGCGTCAGCGCGACCTCGACGCAGGTGCCGCCCGGCTCGAGCACCGACATCGCCTCGCTGAACGCCCCCGGGGCAGCCGAGCACTCGATCGCCGCCGCGAACCGCGTCCCCGACTGCCCGGCGTAGGACGCCACCGAGATCTCGCGGGTGTCGATCACCACGTCCGCGCCCACGTCGGCGGCCGCCGCGCGGCGCCCCGCGGACCGTCCGGCCGCGACGATCGGCCCGGCGCCGGCCAGCCGCAGCGCCATGATCGCGTACAGCCCGATCGGCCCCACCCCGTACACGAGCACCGGGTCGCCGGGCCCGGCCTGGGCCAGCTTGACCGCCTGCGACCCGACGGACAGCGGCTCGGCGTGCGACCCGATCTCGATCGGCAGTTCCGGCGGCAGCGCCACCAGTTGCCTGGCCGGCACCGCGGCGTACTCCGCGTACGCGCCCTGGCAGGTCACCCCGATGTTCGGCGCGGCCGGGCAGCGGAACGGCATGCCGCGCACGCAGATCCGGCACTTCCCGCACGACCCGAGCGGCGACGCCGCCACCGCCTGACCCTGCGACCACCCGGTCACGTCGGCCCCGAGCGCCACGATCCGCCCGCTGAACTCGTGCCCGAGGATCGCCCCGGGCTCGCACTGCCCGTTCTGCACGGCGTGCACGTCCGACCCGCACAGCCCGCAGGCCTCGACCGCGACGACGACTTCGCCCGGTGCCGGGCTGGGGTCGGGGACATCGGCCACCGCCGTGCCCACTTGTTTATCGATATACCGAACGGCGCGCACTGGCTCCCTTGTCTTTTGGTCTATTTCCCCCGGGGGGACGACCCCCCCGGTGACCCCCCCGCCTGGGGGGACTGCCCATCCCCCCAGTCCCCCCTGGCCCCCGCCTGGGGGGACTGCCC
>DAHVAN010000015.1 GCA_027314595.1 Actinomycetota bacterium
GGCTGAAGAAGAACGCGAGCAGCGCTCCGCCGACCGCGACGGCCAGGTAGGGCCAGTATTTGAAGGCGGCAGGGGGTACGGCGCCAATGAGGACGTCGCGGACGATTCCGCCGCCGACCGCGGTCACCATGCCCAGTGCCACCATCCCGACGATGTCCAACCGGGCAGCCTCCAGGCCGGTCAGCGCGCCGTTCACGGCGAACACGAATGTGCCGGAGAGGTCAAGAGCGAGCAGCAGCGGCGGTTCGGTCATGACCTCAGCCTGCCGTATTTACCGGCAGCTCACGACCCTGACTGTGGCGCAAGCCAGGCCAGGGCGGCAGTGACCAAGGCCTCGGTTCCTGTCCGCAGGGTGGGCTGGAGCACCGGCAGGAACTTCGGGGAGTGGTTGGCGGGGATATCGTCCTGGATCCGCCCAGCCTTCTCGGCGGCCCGGTAAGCCTGCGGATCAGTGCCACCGATGGCCCAGTAGGTGTACGGGATGCCCGCGGCCCGGGGAACATCACTGAAATCCTCGCTCGCGGTCTGCTGGCCAGCTTCCACGGCCCGGTCCCCGAAATGTGCACGGAACGCGGCGGCTACCTTGCTGGTGGTGTCCTGGTCGTTATCGGTCAGCGGGAAGCTGTCAAAGGTCTCGCAGTCGGGCTCTTGAGGCGACCCGCTGGCCTGGCACTCCGCGCGCACCATCCGCTGGATCGCGTCCATCATGCGCTGGCGAGTCTGCCCAGAGTAACTGCGCAGGTTAAGCTGCAGCACAGCCCGGTCGGGGATGATATTGCTCTTAGTGCCTGCCTGGCAGCTGCCGACGGTCAGCACGGCCGTCTCGCCCGGCGCAACCTCACGAGACACGACCGTTTGCAGCCGGACGATGATCAGCGCGGCCAGCACTACCGGGTCAACGGTGTTCTGCGGCATGGAACCGTGGCCGCCGCGCCCGTACACCGTGATCTTCATGCTGTCAGCCTCGGTCAGGAACGGGCCGGGCCGAGTGCCGACCGTCCCCGCGACGCCCGGAAGCACATGCTGGGCCAGCGCGACATCCGGGGCGGGGATGCGGCCAAGCAGGCCGTCGTCGACCATGCCCCGGGCGCCGTCGCCAGTTTCTTCAGCGGGCTGAAACAGCGTGATCAGCGTCCCGTTCCACTGGCCACGGTGATCAGCAAGGAGCTTGCCCGCCCCCAGCAGGCATGACACATGGACGTCATGACCGCAGGCATGCGCCACCGGCACCTCCTGGCCGCCCGCATCCCGGGCGGTTACGGTGCTCGCATACTCCGCGCCAGTGTCCTCCCGGACAGGCAGAGCGTCCATATCCGCCCGCAGCAGGACCGTAGGCCCGCTGCCGTTGGATAGCACGCCAACCACGCCCGTACCGCCGACCCCGGACTGGACGGCAAATCCATACTCCTGCAACCGCTCGGCCACCTGCCCAGCGGTGCGCCGCTCCTGATGAGACAGTTCAGGATGCTGATGCAGATCTTTGTAAAAAGCCTCCTGATCGGCCTGGAGCCCACCGTAGTCGGCCACGATCACATCGACGTTGCTCATGACCACCATCCTTGCCTGGCGGGAGGATGCGGACGTGAACCGCTCCGCAGACAAAAGTACTGCTTGAGGACGGAGCAGGACCCGCCAGTGCCGCCGCAGTTGCCCGCGGCGCCCGGTGTGAAACCCGCGCGCTGGCGACCTCAGGGAACAACTTTGGCTCTTGATTTGGCTCTGCTTGGAGGCCTTCACGATCGCATTAGGCCTCTGACCTGTGGAGCTAAGGGGACTCGAACCCCTGGCCTTCTGGATGCAAACCAGACGCTCTTCCAGCTGAGCTATAGCCCCGCGACGTCAAGGGTACTGCAGACAGGACGCCCCAGGCGCTGTCACGCCTAGCCAGTCCCCGGCAAGCCGCTCGCCGCCCGCGGGGAGCCGGGCCTCAGCCGCGCCTCAGCCCGCCGCCCACCGGGGGGCGACCTGAAGCCGCGGTACCGCCGCGACGAGGGAACCGGCGCCATGCCGGGTGACGACGAGCCCTTCCTCGCGCAGCAACTGGACCGCGCGCCGTACGACCGAACGGTCGATACCGAGGCTGTGCTTGAGAGCCTCCTCGCCAGGCAGCTTCCCCCCGAGCGGTATCCGGCCGCTGACGATCTCCTCTCGGAGCCAGCTGGCGAGTTGCACGTACTGCCGGATCTCCGTCGGCTGCGAATGTTCGAAACCGCTCATGACCAGGCTTTCATTGGTCGTTGTAGGGTTGTAGGGCTATGTAGACAACTACCCTTGATAGCGCTACAGTGATCACCGCGCTACGTACAGTTGCCCGGTTATTTCCCCCCGGGCTACCCCGCACGGTAGCGTGGCGGGCGTCCTGGATTCTGGGGGGTTACCGGACATGCCCGCGGGCCGGCCCCTGGGCGGCCGACCCCGCCTGGGAGCCGGCCATCCACCCGAATCCCCCAAAAGGGGGTTTCGCTGTGGGCGTGATCTGGGGCGAGGGTATGGCTGACCATCGCTCCCCGGCCAGAGGTGCTGGCATCCGTAACCGCGCCGGGCGGTTCCTGCGCGCCGCATGGCATCGGCTGTTCTTGCACGAGTACCGGGCATGACGACCACGGAGCGGGCGGGTCCTCACTTGAGCAGCCGGGACAGACGGCGGTCGGCGAGCGGTTTGCCGCCTGTCTGGCAGGTCGGGCAGTACTGCAGCGCGGAGTCGGCGAAGGAGACCTCACGGATCGTGTCTCCGCACACCACGCAGGCCTGTCCCATCTTGCCGTGCACCCGCAGGCCCGTCTTCTTCTCGCCCTTGAGGTCAGCGGCCGCAACCCCGGCCGAGCGGTCCACGGCGTCCCGCAGCGTGCTCACGATGGCGGCGTGCAGCGTCGCGACCTCCTCGGGGCTGAAGCTCGACGCCAGCTTGAACGGGGACATCTTCGCCGCGTGCAGCACCTCGTCGGAGTACGCGTTTCCGATGCCGGCGATGATGTGCTGGTCGCGGAGCACGCCCTTGATCTGCGTGCGGCGCTCCCTGAGGAGGGCGGCGAGCGACTCCACCGTGAAGTCGTCCGCCATCGGCTCGGGTCCGAGCGTGGCGATGCCCGGCACCTGCGTCACGTCCCGGACGAGGTAGACGGCCAGGCGCTTTTGCGTCCCGGCCTCGGTGAGGTCGAACCCGGACCCGTCGTCAAGCGCCAGCCGGAACGCCAGTGGGCTCTTGCCCGGCCGCACAGGCTTGCCGGGCAGTTCATCGCGCCACCGCAGCCAGCCCGCTCGCGCCAGGTGGATCACCAGGTGGAGGTCACCGCAGGACAGGTCGAGGAACTTCCCGTGCCGCCCGACCTTTCCGATGGCAAGCCCTGCCAGTGCCGAAAGGGGCGGATCGAACGTCTTCAGCACGGCGAACGAGGCTGCCTCGGCGCGGGCGATCACGCGCCCGCTCGCGCGGGCGCGCAGGAAGACCGCGAGCGCCTCGACTTCCGGCAGTTCCGGCATGGTAACGAGTGTAGGTTGCCGCGGCAGCGACGGGGGTCTGTCCCTGGACAGCGCCGAAAGTAGGCAGAACTCAGAAATCGTCGGCTGCGGTCGCCTCGTTCCACAAGTCGAGGTCGGCACGCTGCGCCTGGACCTTCCGCCATACGGCGAAACCGCCGAGCACCAGCAGGGCAAGGATGAACAGCTTCTTCACTGTGCCGGGTCCTCCAGCCTCGGATGCGAACGATGGGGCGCCGCGAGCTTCACGCGCCCGGTGGTGGATAGCCTACCGCCCAAGCTAGCGGCGTCATGCGCAAGCTCCGGAAGCTGACCATGGTGGGGGTACGTGGACTTGAACCACGGGCCTCGTCCTTATCAGGGACGCGCTCTAACCGACTGAGCTATACCCCCCAGGGGATTCCCTCGCGGAGCCTCGGCTCCCGCGACGGCGACTGCGTAACTCTACCGCATCGCGGACACCGCGCGCACGGCGGCAGGCCCGGTGACGCACCGGCCGCCGTGCCGGGCTAATCGGTCTCCCGGAAGGTCACCTCGACACCGCCGATGGTGCGCGCGATCAGGTTGTACATCACGGCGCCGATCGTGGACATCGCGGTGATCAAGACGATGTTCAGGGCGCCGAGCATGCCTGTGTAGCCCAGGACCTTGGACGCGGAGATGTATTTCGAGATATTCGTTCCGGCGGTGCCCTTGCTCGACGTGAGCGTGTTCACCGTGTGCTGCAGCGAGGTGAACACGCCAAGGCTGGATAGCACCCAGTAGAGCACGGCGATCGCCACGAACAAGATGATGAACGCCGCGACCGAGATAACGAAGCTGAACTTCATGACTGACCAGGGCTCGACCCGCGCCAGCGTCAGCTGCGCCTGCCGCCTGGGCGAACGCCGGGCGGCGCCCTGACGCTTCCGCTTGCCCGCGGCGCTGCGGTTCTGCCAGGCGCTGTTGACCGAACCCGCGAGCCCGGCGGGGGCTCCGGTCACCGCTGCCCCCGCCGCTGAGGAATAGCCCGCAGGACCGGACGCCGTGGCCGGAGCCGGGGCGCCGGGAGAGGCCTCGGGCATCCACGCACCTGGTGCGTGCGCCGGGTAACGCGCGCCCGCCGCGGTGCCCGGGCCGCCCTGGCCGCCAGGAGCGGTCGACCCAGGGTAAGGCGATGGCGCCGGGCGGTACGGCTGCCCCTGCTGAGCGGAGGATCCGGAGAAGGCAGGCGAGGAAGAAGTCGGCGGCTGGGCGAACGCAGCCGGAGACTGGCTGGACGTAACCGGAGGCTGGCTGGACGACGACGTGAAGGAAGGCGAAGACACGCGACTCCCAGACGAGAACGACGGTCTCTCGCCCACACCCGCGCCGACGGCACCGCCCCCGGCACCGGAAGAACCGGTACCGGAAGAACCGGGCGCACCGCCGACCGCGCTGCCCGGCGCCGGCGAGCCGCCGTTCGCCAGTGAGCCGGCTTTCGCGGGCGAGCCGCTCGCCGACGGCGAGTCGGCTTTCGCCGCCGCCCGGGCGAACCAGTTGTTCGTGGCCGCCATCGCCTGCCTGACTGCCTGGCGCCCGCTGTCCAGCACCCTGTTCGGCCCCGTCAAGCTGCCCGCCCGGCCTGTCGACGGCGGCGATTCGCTGGCGGTTTCACCGGCCGCTGATGCCGCCTGCGACGGCAGCGTGTCGGCCGCTTTGCCGCTCGAGCCCTTGGGCTTGCCGATCTCGTCAGCGGGGAATGGCACCGGCGCGTGGCGCGGCGCCGGCGCGTCCTCGGAATCAGCGGGGTCAGCAAAATCAACGGAGTCAGCAGAGTCAACGGAGTCAGCAGCCGCCGGGTTACCCTCGCCGTCCAGGCCAGCGGCTTGCGGGTCTGGCCGCGACGTCCCCGATCCTGCCGCTGCTGACCGTGAGGTTCCCGGCCCCGTGCGTGATGAAGACATGAACCCATTCTCGGTGATCGTTTCGGCGGTCTCCGTGTCCGGGTCGATTTCCCGGCCTGGCGGCACCACCATCACAGAAGGCTCGGTAGCTCGTCCCGCTTCATCCACGCCGTCCTCCTCGGTACCCAACGGTGCCCCTTCGTACCTGCAGCCGAGACTATCCGACAAAGAGCGGTCTGCCCTCCGCCATGCCCGGGGCCTTTGAAGTACCCCGCCCCTGAAGATTAGTCACCGTTACTTATAGATCAGACGCCGTTGTCCCCAGGATCGTTGCCTTCATCCCCAATTTCAGAGGCATCTCCAATTTCGCTCGCATCGCCGACCTCGGTTGATTCCGCGTTGCGCGCGAGTGCCACCACGCTGTGCCCGGGTGCGAGGTTCATCAGCCGCACCCCCATCGTCTGGCGGCCTGACTGCTTCACCTCACTCGCGCGAGTGCGGATCACGCCCCCCGCCGACGTGATCGCGAACACCTCGTCCTCCGGGCGGACCATCAGCGCGCCGACCAGGCTGCCCCGGCCTTCCGTGATCCGCGCCGTGATGACGCCGTACCCGCCGCGGTTCCTTATCGGGTACTGGTCGGCCGGCGTGCGCTTAGCGTATCCGCCGTCGGTGGCGACGAGGACGTCCTCGCCTTCTCGCACGACGTACATGCCGAGCAGTTCGTCACCATCGTTGAACCGCATGCCGATCACGCCCGAGGTCGCCCGGCCCATCGGCCGCAGCTGGTCGTCGATCGCGGGGAACCTGATGGCCTGCGCGCCCTTGCTGACGAGCAGCAGGTCCTCTTCAGGGGACACCAGCGAGGCGCCGATCACCTCGTCGTCGTCGCGCAGGTTGACGGCGATGAGCCCGCCGGAGCGCGGCGAGTCGTACTCACTCAGCCGCGACTTCTTCACCAGGCCAGAGCGCGTGGCGAGCACCAGGTAGGGGGCGACCTGGTAGTCGCGCAGCGCCAGCACCTCGGCGATCCGCTCGTCGGGCTGGAAGGCGAGCAGGTTCGCCACGTGCTGGCCGCGCGCGTCCCTGCCCGTGTCGGGCAGTTCGTATCCCTTGGCGCGGTAGACCCGGCCCTTGTTCGTGAAGAACAGGATCCAGTGGTGCGTCGAGGTGACGAAGAAGTGGTCGACGATGTCGTCGCTGCGCAACTGCGCGCCGCGCACGCCCTTGCCGCCGCGCCGCTGCGCCCGGTACTGGTCGGTGTTCGTCCGCTTGGCGTACCCGCCATGCGTGATGGTGACCACGATGTCGGACTCGGCGATCAGGTCCTCGTCTGTCACGTCGCCGTCGTAGGCGATGATCTCGGTGCGCCGGTCGTCGCCGAACTTGGCGACGATCTCGGCGAGCTCGGTGCCCACGATCGACCGCTGCCTGGCCGGGGAGGCGAGGATCGACTCCAAGTCCGCGACCTTGGCCTCGAGCTCGTCCCGCTCGTCCATCAGCTCCTGCCGCTCGAGGGCGGCCAGCTTGCGCAGCTGCATGTCGAGGATGGCCCGCGCCTGGATCTCGTCGATCGAAAGCAGCGTCATCAGGCCCTGCTGCGCGACCGCGGCCGACTGCGACCGCCGGATCAGCGCGATGACCTCGTCGATCGCGTCGATCGCCGCGAGCAGCGCGGCGACGATGTGCAGCCGCTCCTGCGCCTTGCGCAGCCGGAACCGCGTCCGCCGTTGGATGACCTCGATCTGGTGCGCCACCCAGTAGCGGATCATCTGGTCCAGCCGCAGCGTGCGCGGCACCCCGTCGACCAGGGCGAGCATGATCACGCCGAAGGTGTCCTGCAGCTGGGTGTGCTTGTACAGGTTGTTCAGCACCACCTTGGCGATCGCGTCCCGCTTGAGCACGATCACCAGCCGCTGCCCGGTCCGGCCGCTCGTCTCGTCGCGCACGTCGGCGATGCCGGCCAGCCGTCCGTCCTTGACGAGCTCGGCGATCTTCAGCGCCAGGTTGTCCGGGTTGACCTGGAACGGCAGTTCCCTGACGACCAGGCAGGTCCGGCCGTGAATCTCCTCGACGTCGACCACGGCACGCATGGTGATCGAGCCGCGCCCGGTGCGGTAGGCATCGCGGATGCCGCGCCGTCCCACGATCAGGCCGCTGGTGGGGAAGTCCGGGCCCTTGACCCGCTCCATTAGGCCGTCGAGCAGCTCCTCGTAGGGGGGATGCTGCCCCTGCGCCACCGGCACCTCGAAGCGCTCGTAGTTCTCCAGATACCACTGGACGGCGTCCGCCACCTCCCGCAGGTTATGCGGCGGGATCTTGGTGGCCATGCCGACCGCGATGCCCTCGGAGCCGTTGACGAGCAGGTTCGGGAACCGGGCGGGGAGCACGACGGGCTCGGCGGAGCGGCCGTCGTAGTTCGGCCGGAAGTCGACGGTCTCCTCGTTGATGTCCCGCAGCATCTCCATCGCCAGCGGGGCGAGGCGGCATTCGGTGTACCGCATGGCGGCGGGCGGGTCATTGCCCGGAGAGCCGATGTTGCCCTGCGGGTCGATCAGCGGCATCCGCATCGACCACGGCTGCGCCATCCGGATCAGCGCGTCGTAGATCGCGCTGTCTCCGTGCGGGTGGTAGTTGCCCATGACTTCGCCGACCACCCGGGAGCACTTGAAGAACCCGCGGTCCGGGCGGAAGCCGCCGTCGTACATCGCGTACAGGACGCGGGTGTGCACCGGCTTGAGGCCGTCGCGCACGTCGGGCAGCGCCCGCCCGACGATGACCGACATCGCGTAGTCGAGGTAGCTGCGCTGCATCTCGACCTGGATGTCGACCGGCTCGGTCCTGTCATGCCCGCCGCCGTCGGTCGGCAGGTCAGTCACTTCGGTCAATTCGCTATCCCTCGTGATTCGACGCTCGGTAAATCAACGCATGGCTAACCGGCACCACGTCAGATGTCCAGGAACCGCACGTCCTTGGCGTTGCGGGTGATGAACAACCGCCGCGACTCGACGTCCTCGCCCATCAGCACGCTGAACAACTCGTCCGCCTGCGCCGCGTCGTCCAGGGTCACCTGGAGCAGCACCCGGCGCGCCGGGTTCATCGTGGTCTCCCAGAGCTCCTCGGCGTTCATCTCGCCAAGACCCTTGAAACGCTGAACCCCGTCCCGCGGCCGCGGGTCCTTGCGGCCCTCGGCGATCCCCGCCTCGATCAGCCGGTCCCGCTCGACGTCGGAGAACGCGTAGCCCGGCTCGGCGCCGCGCTCGGTCCACTTGATCTTGTAGAGCGGCGGCTGGGCGAGGTACACGTGGCCGGCCTCGATCAGCGGCTTCATGAACCGGAACAGCAGCGTGAGCAGCAGCGTCCGGATGTGCTGGCCGTCCACGTCGGCGTCCGCCATCAGGATGATCTTGTGGTAGCGGAGCTTGGCGATGTCGAACTCGTCGTGGATGCCGGCGCCGAGCGCGGTGATCAGCGCCTGCACCTCGTTGTTCTTCAGGACCCGGTCGATGCGCGACTTCTCGACGTTGATGATCTTGCCGCGGATCGGCAGGATCGCCTGGAACTGCGGATCCCTGCCGCCCTTCGCCGAACCGCCGGCCGAGTCACCCTCGACCACGTAGACCTCCGACCGTGACGGGTCGGTGGACTGGCAGTCGGCCAGCTTGCCCGGCAGCGACGACGACTCGAGCAGCGACTTGCGCCTGGTCAGGTCCCGCGCCTGCCGCGCGGCGATCCGGGCCCGCGCCGCCTGCTGCGCCTTGTCGATGATGCCCTTGGCCTCGCCGGGGTTGCGGTCGAACCAGTCGCGCAGGCGGTCGTTGGTGACCCGCTGCACGAACGACTTCGCCTCGGTGTTGCCCAGCTTGGTCTTGGTCTGCCCCTCGAACTGCGGCTCGGCCAGCTTGACCGAGACGATCGCGGTCAGTCCCTCGCGGATGTCCTCGCCGGTGAGGTTGGGATCCTTCTCCTTGAGGTGCTTCTGGTCCCGCGCGTACTTGTTGACGACCGTGGTCAGCGCGGCGCGGAAACCTTCCTCGTGGGTGCCGCCCTCGGCGGTGTTGATCACGTTCGCGAAGGTGTGCACCGACTCGGTGTAGGAGGCGTTCCACTGCATCGCGATCTCGACCGACATGCCCTGCGTCTCGTCCGCGAACTCGATGACGGAGCTGTGCACCGCCTCCTTGGATGCGTTCAGGTACCGCACGAAGTCGGCGATGCCGCCTTCGTATTTGTAGACGACGACGCGCGCCTTGCCGACAGCGGCGCCGGGCGCGGCGACGGCGTCGTCATCGTCGGCGGCACGCGGCCGCTCGTCGGTCAGCGAGATGCGCAGTCCCCGGTTGAGGAACGCGGTCTCCTGCAGCCGCCTGGACAGCGTCTCGAAGGACCACTCCGTGGTCTCGAAGATCCCCCCGTCCGGCCAGAACGTCGTCGTCGTTCCCGTCTCCGGGGTCTGCTCGCCGCGCACGAGCGGCGTTACCGGGTCACCGCCCCCGTAGGACTGCCTCCAGACGTACCCGTCCTTGCGGACCTCCATGTCGAGCCGGCTCGACAGGGCGTTCACCACCGAGACGCCGACGCCGTGCAGGCCGCCGGACACCGCGTACGACTTGGCGTCGAACTTCCCGCCCGCGTGCAGGGTGGTAAGCACCACCTCGAGCGCCGGGCGCTTCTCGACGGGGTGCTCGTCCACGGGGATGCCACGCCCGTTGTCGACCACCCTGACTCCGCCGTCGGCGAGCAGCGTCACCTCGATGTTGTCGGCGTAACCGGCCAGCGCCTCGTCGACCGAGTTGTCCACGACCTCATAGACCAGGTGATGGAGTCCCCGCTCGCCAGTGGATCCGATGTACATGCCGGGACGCTTACGGACGGCCTCAAGGCCCTCGAGTACCGTGATCGACCGTGCATCGTACGACAAGTGAAACTCCATCCTGCATCAGGCAGCGCCCGGTCCCCGGTGACGAGACGATCGATCGGTGCGATCGGCCAGGCCCCGTACCACGCTGCGGTCGCGCGGCTTCGCGACCGCGACCACCGGCAGTCTTATCCGCGCGACCACCTTCTATTTTAGCTGTGGTTACGGACTCTCGCGGCGGCCTTAACCCTACGTGTTAGGCACCGCCCGCCTGGCGCGGGCGGCTGGGGAACGCTGGGCTCCGCCGGGGCCGCGGACCCTGACCCGCCGGACCGTTCCCGCCCCCAGTTCCTCGGCGAGCCGGCGCACCAGTTGCGGCGCGAGCAGCCGCACCTGAGTGGCCCAGCCGGGGGAATCCGCGCTGATGACAAGCTCCCCGTCAGCGAAGGACTCGGGCCGGGTGTGCGCCGCGAGCTGCGGGCCGACCATCTCAGCCCAGCCGCCGAACACCGAGCCCACCGCCGCCCGCTCCTGCCACCCGCGCACCGACAAGAGCCCGTCGAGAGCTGTGTTCAAAGACTCCGGGTCCTCCCGCCGAGGCCGGGCCAGCCAGGACGAGGAGAGCGGGCCCGCCACGGTGGCCTCGCTCTGTGCCGGCCCGGGGGGGCGCCCCCCCGGATCCCCCCGTCCAGGGGGACCAGCCGCGGCCCCAGCCCGAGGCCGCTCGCCCCTGGCCCACGCGTCCGCTCGTGCCCGTGCCAGCGCCTCGGCGGCGAGCCGGACGCGGTCCGGCTCAGGAGGCACGGCCGGGGTCGCCGGTCAGCACGCCGGCGGACAGCGAGAAGCGGGCGCCGGTCAGCACGGCCGGCACGTCCGCGGGCACCGCGGCGGTGACGAGCACCTGCTCGGCGCCGGCCACCAGGGCTGCGAGCCGGTCACGGCGGCCCGCGTCAAGCTCGGCGAACACGTCATCCAAGATCAGCACCGGGTCTTCCCGCCCGGCGCGCAGCAGGTCGAAGCTGGCCAGCCGCAGCGCCACCGCCAGCGACCAGGACTCGCCGTGGCTGGCGTAGCCGCGCGCGGGCAGCCCGCGGACCGCCAGGTCCAGCTCGTCGCGGTGCGGTCCGGCCAGGCACACGCCCCGGTCGAGCTCGCTCTCCCTGACCTCGCCAAGGGCCGCACGGAGCGCTTCGGCGGCCGCCCGCACCCGCTCCGCATGGCCAGCGCCGCCCCGGTTCCCGCCGTGTCGTTGCCCCGGGGGAACATCGTCGGCAGCGTCTTCAGCTTCTCCCGAACGGTCCCCGCTGTCTCCCCCGAACGAACGCCGGTACTCGACGGTGGCAGGCCCGCGCTCTCCCGCCACCGCCGCGTACGCGCGCTCCACATGCGGCCGCAGCGCGGACACCAGGTGCTCCCTGGCGACAAGCAGTTCCGCGCCGGCCCGGGCCAGGTGCGCGTCCCAGACGTCCAGCGTGCTCATGATCGTCTCACCAGAGCTCGTCCGGCCAGATTTTGCCTGTGCCGCGGACCGGCCGGCCTTCGGGGCAGCCCCGACCGACTTGAGCAGCGCGGTGCGCTGGCGCAGCACCCGGTCGTAGTCGGCGCGGACGGCGGCGTACCGCGGCGCCATCGCGACGAGCAGGTCGTCGAGGAAACGCCGCCGCTCCCCGGGATCGCCCTTGACGAGGGCCAGGTCCTCGGGCGCGAACAGCACCGTCCGGAGAACGCCGAGCACCTCGCGTGGCCTGGCGACCGGGGCGCGGTTGAGCCTGACCCTGTTGGCGCGCCCCGGGTTCAGCTCGATCTCGACGAGAGCGTCGCTGGCCGCGGCGCGCACGCCGGCCCGGATGATCGCGCGCTCGGCCCCCTGCCTTATCAGCGGCGCGTCGTGCGCGACACGATGGCTTGCGAGCGTCGCCACGTAGCCGACGGCCTCGACCAGGTTGGTCTTGCCCTCGCCGTTCGGCCCGCTGAAGATCGTCACACCCGGCTGCAGCGGCACGTCGGCGCTCGGGTACGAGCGGAAGTCCGTAAGCGCCAGCCTGGTGAGATGCACACCTTTGAGCGTAGTGGCTCGGCCCGGCCTGCCAGCCCTACCCGGCCGAACGGATCGGCATGAGCACGTAACGGTAGTCGGGCTGCGCCTCGCCCTTGCCGGTGATCACCGCCGGGCGGGTCGGCGTGGTGAACGAGATCCTGGCGACGTCGGAGTCGATCGCCCCGACCCCGTCAAGCAGGTACTGCGGGTTGAACGCGATCTGCATGTCGTCGCCGTCGAATGACGCGCCGATCGCCTCGCTGGCCTGGGCCTCGTCGCCGGTACCCGCCTCGAGCAGCACCTCGCCCGCGGTGAACGTGAGACGGACCGGGGTGTTCCGCTCGGCGACGAGCGCCACGCGCTTGACCGCGTCCGTGAACGCCGCCGCGGGCAGTTCGGCGACCGCGGAGAACTCGCTGGGCAGCAGCGCCTGGTACCGCGGGTACTCGCCGGACAGCAGCCGGGTCGTGGTGCGGCGCCCGCCGCCCTCGAAGCCGATGATCCCGTCGTTGCTGACATTCTTTCCTGTCTCAGACCAGCCGGCCGCCATGGCCAGCGCCACCGAGACCTCGGCGCCGCTGGTCAGCGCGCGGGCGGTGTCGCCGAGCACCCGGGCGGGCACGAGCACCACCGTGGTCAGGCCGGGCACCACGGGGGTCCACCGTAGTTCCCTGACGGCGAGCCGGTACCGGTCGGTGGCGACCAGGGTCAGCACGTCCTCGGCGATTTCCACCCTGATGCCGGTCAGCGCGGGCAGCGTGTCGTCGCGGCCGGCGGCGATGGCCACCTGGCTGATGGCCGAGGCGAACGCGTCGGCGCCGACGGTGCCAGTCGTCTCCGGCATGTCGGGCAGCGTCGGGTACTCCTCGGCGGGCAGCAGCATGAGGTTGAACGTGGCGCTCCCGCAGCGCAGGGTGGTCCGGGAGCCGTCGGTGAACATCTCCACCGGCTTGGCGGGCAGGCTGCGCACGATCTCCGCGAGCAGCCTGCCGGAGACGAGCACCGTGCCCGGCTCGTCGGCGGCCACCGGGATGGTGGCCTCGGCGGAGACCTCGTAGTCGAAGGTGGACAGGGTCAGTTCGCTTCCCGCGTGCAGGCGCATGCCAGCCAGCACGGGAGCCGTGGGGCGCGCAGGGAGCGCGCGGGCGGTCCATGCGACAGCCTCTGCGAGTGGGTCACGCTCAACCTGGAGCTTCACGGGTTCCTCCTGCCGGTTCCGGCGGTGATGTTTGTACTTTCCCCCGGGCGGGGTATGTGCGTGGCAGCGGCTCATCCCCGGCCCGCGCGCAAGCCTGCTTGTATTGTGCTTTTTTAAGCTAGAAGAACGTCGTAGTAATAGAGGCAGTGGAAACTGGGGATAACGGGGTTTCGTCAGGTCAGCGCCGTTCTCCGGGACACAGGGGGTGTGGGCGGCGCGGGGACGGGAGACGGCCCGCTGTGCACGCCTCATCGGTGTCCCCCGGTTGTCCACGTTTTGTCCCCCGGTTCTCCCCGGCTTTTCCACAGTGTTATCCACAAGCTGTGTGCACAGCACTGGATAACACTTGTGGATTGGATGTGCCCTGCCGTCCCGCTCAGGCGCGCCCCGCTTGCCCCGCCCCGCGTCCAGCCCGTGCTCATCGGGCCCCTGCTCATCCGGCCCGCGCTTGTTGCTTGATGCGGTTGGTGAGTTCGGTTACCTGAGTGTAGATGGAGCGTCGTTCGGCCATCAGCGAGCGGATCTTACGGTCCGCGTTGATGACGGTGGTGTGGTCGCGGCCGCCGAACTGCTGGCCGATCTTCGGCAGTGACAGGTCGGTGAGCTCCCGGCACAGGTACATCGCGATGTGCCTGGCGGTCACAAGGACCCGCGACCGGCTCGTCCCGCACAGGTCCTCGATCGACAGTCCGAAGTACGCGGCGGTCTGCCCCATGATCGTCGCCGCGTTGATCTGCGGGCCCTGTGCCTCGGGGATGAGGTCCTTGAGCACGATCTCGGCGAGTTGCAGGTCGACGCCCTGGCGGTTCAGGCTCGCGAACGCGGTGACCCGGATGAGGGCGCCCTCGAGTTCCCTGATGTTCGTGGAGATCCGGCTGGCGATGTACTCGAGGACGTCGGCGGGCGCGTTCAGTCCCTCCTGGACCGCCTTCTTGCGCAAGATGGCGATGCGGGTCTCGAGTTCGGGGGGCTGGACGTCGGTCAGCAGCCCCCACTCGAACCTGCTGCGCAGCCTGTCCTCGAGCGTGACCAGGCGCTTGGGGGCGCGATCGCTCGAGATCACGATCTGTTTGCTGGCGTTGTGCAGGGTGTTGAAGGTGTGGAAGAATTCTTCCTGAGTTCCTTCCTTGTTCTCGAGGAACTGAATGTCGTCGACAAGCAGCACGTCGACGTCGCGGTACCTGCGGCGGAACCCGTCCTGCTTGCCGTCCCTGATCATGTTGATGAAGTCGTTGGTGAACTCTTCCGAGCTCACGTACCTGACCTTGAGTCCCGGGTAGAGCGTCTGCGCGTAGTGCCCGATGGCGTGCAGCAGGTGGGTCTTGCCCAGCCCGGAGTCGCCGTAGACGAACAGCGGGTTGTAGGCCTTGGCCGGGGCCTCGGCGACCGCCACCGCCGCGGCGTGCGCGAACCGGTTGCTCGAGCCGATGACGAAGGTCTCGAACGTGTACTTCGGGTTGAGCCTCGCCGAGGTAAGCCGCGGTGTCGGGCCGGCCTGGTCGCCCTGATGCGGCCGCGGCGCCTCGGCCGGCTGTCCGGCCGCCTGGCGCGAAAGCTGCTGCTGCGGGTACGGCAGCGAGCCGTCAAGCCGGTGCCCGTTGTCGAGGCGGGCCGGCGGGGGCATCGCCGGCTTCGCCGTGGGCGGGCGCAGGTCATGCGCCGACGGCATGGCATGCAATGACTGGTGTGCCGGCGGCAACTGGACCACCGGCGGCAGCGGCTGATTAGAGGTCAGGGGCTCCGGTTGCGGCTGAGGAGCGGAATTCGGGTCCACGGTGACCGCGATCTGGATGGGACGTCCGAGAACCCGGGACAGTGCCGCGGTGACCAGCGGCCTCAGCCGCGATTCGAGCTGCTCCTTGACGAACTCGTTCGGCGTCGCGATCAGCGCCGTGTTGCCTACCAGCCCGAGCGGCTTGGTGAGCTTGAGCCAGGCAAGCTGGCTCGCCTGGACATGCAGTTCGGCAAGCTCGTCCAGTGATCGTGCCCACACATCTGTGAGATCTGTGTCAGTCACCGATGCGCTCCCCTCGCCTTGCTGTCGTGCAGAGCCTGATCAGTGACCATGCTCGTTGTCCACAGGGCGGTCCACATGGTGTGCACGTGGCACGCCGCGCGTCCCGTGGCGCCCTGTGTGCGCGCCGTAGCCCGCTGAGCCGCGGTTTTCCCCCTCCGTGGCGGTCGCCGGCTGAGCGTGGGCAGTCCGGCGGACGTTGATTTTTCCACAGCCTAAGTCGCCGGGGCGACATTCGATGGGGAAACCGCAGTGTTGAACGATGGTAGACCCGGGGATGGGAAGGTCGTTAGTCCCCTTTTGCCCGGCAGGCGGGTGGCGCCGGGCTGGCGGGAAGCCCCGGTGCGGGGACCGTGACCGCTCGGTTTGACCTGTGCGGTTATCGCCTTTACCGTTAACAGGCTGACCGTGCGTCCGCGGCGGCCACGGGACGAAAAGCCCGGCCGGGCGGCGCATGACCGTGTCTGGCCATTCGTGTAACAGATCAGAACTGCACCTGGAGTTCCAGTGAGCAAGCGTACGTTCCAGCCGAACAACCGTCGACGGGCGAAGGTCCATGGTTTCCGGCTGCGGATGCGCACCCGGGCAGGCCGTGCCGTCATCGCCGCGCGCCGTCGCAAGGGCCGCGCGCAGTTGAGCGTCTGACGCCGCTGCCGCTGCCCACACTGGCGCAGGCTGCGCAGGAGGTTGTCGTGCTGCCGCGGCAGTCCCGGATGAAACGGCCGGAGGACTTCCGGCTGACGCTGCGAACAGGCCGCCGTACGGGCGGATCCGTGGTCGCCGGGCACTTGCTGCTGCCTGGAGCTTCTCACGGAGCGGTGCACTTCAGTGACCCGGCAAAGGTAGGATTTGTTGTCAGCCGCGCGGTTGGCTCGGCGGTGGTTCGCAACCGGGTGAAGCGACGGCTCCGGGAACTGATGCGCAGGCGGCTTGCCTCGCTCCCCAGGGGTTGCCTGCTCGTGCTGCGAGCCCACCCAGCGGCCGCCGGCGCACGCCAGGCGGATCTGGCCGCCGATCTGGACCTGGTTATCGAACGACTGCTTCGGCGGCAGGTTGGGGCGCTGCGCAAGGAATGAGCGCGTCGGAGATGGGATTGACGCGACAGGCTGGGCCGACTCGGACGGCCCGGGTGCTCATGGTTCCCGTGATCGGCTACCGCCGGTTCCTGAGTCCGCTGCTCGGCCCGCGCTGCAGATTCGCACCCTCCTGCAGCGAATACACACTGGAAGCGTTGCGCCAGCATGGCGCGGCACGGGGACTGTGGCTGTCGGTTCGCCGGCTTGCCCGCTGCCATCCTTTCCACCCGGGCGGATACGATCCCGTGCCGGCTAGGCCCCAAGGAGTTATCAGGTGAGCATTCTGAACCCGCTGTTCGAGGCGCTCGCGTGGGTGATCATGCAGATCCACGCGGCGCTCTCGGTGCCGTTTGGCGCAGCGAGCGGGTGGGCTTGGGGCCTGTCCATCGTCATCCTCGTGATGCTGATGCGGCTGCTCATGGTGCCGCTGTTCGTCAAGCAGGTGAAGGCGCAGCGGAAGATGCAGGCGCACATGCCGCAACTGCAGGAGATCCGCAAGCGCTACAAGAACGACAAACAGCGGCTCAACGAAGAGACGATGAAGTTCTACAAGGAGAACGGCATCAATCCGCTGGGCGGCTGCCTGCCGCTGCTCGCCCAGATGCCGCTGTTCTACGCGCTGTACACCGTGCTGCGCAGCATCGCCGAGTGGACGCCAGGTACGGCCGCCCACCCGAGCGTTCCGCCGTACAGGATGACCCGCCCGGTGGTGGAGAGCGCCCAGCATGCGCACATCTTCGGGGCGTCGCTTGGGGACAAGTTCCTGTTCCCCATTGCCGGCGAGAGCTTGCCGTCGCGGTTCGTCATACTGGCGTTCGTGCTGGTCAGCGCCGGCACGACGTTCCTGACCATGCGGCAGAGCGCGCGCCGCGGGATGATGCAGCAGACCGCGATAGACCCGTCCAACCCGGCCGCGAACATGCAGAAGTACATGATGTACATCGCGCCGTTCTTCGCGCTGACCGGTCTGTACTGGCAGTTCGGCCTCGTCATCTACTGGGTGACCACCAACATCTGGACGCTGGGCCAGCAGCACATCCTGTTCCGCAACCTCCCCCTGGTGAGTAGCGCTACGGCAGGTGCGGCCGCCGCGCCGGCGGCTCCCGGAGCAAGCAAGAGCCGTGTCGCCGCCAAGACCGCCACCCCGGCCAAGAGCACCGTGTCCGGCAGGACCAGTGCCTCGGGCAGGACCAGTGCCTCGGGCAGGACCAGCGCCTCGGGCAGGACCAGCGCCGCCGCCAGGGTCGGCGCGGCGGCGAAGGTGTCCGAGCCACTGGATGGCGCGCCCAAGGAGAGCGCGCCCAAGGAGAGCGCCCCTAGTGCGAGTTCGAACGGCTCCGCGGCGGGCTCGACCAGGGCGTCCACTGCGTCGGGGGACTCTGGGATGCCCAGGACTAGCGGGACTGGCGGGTCGACCGGGGGGCGCGGCCTGCTACGGTTCGGCAAGGGCAAGGGCGAACCGGAGGTGGAGCCTGAGGCTCCGCGGGTGAAGGTCGTCCGGCAGCAGCCGGTCAGGCAGACACGCAGCAAGCGTTCAGGCAAGGGGTGAGCGACTGTGGGGGATGATCCCGGTGAGGGTGGTTTCGGCACGGTGGCTGGCTGGTCTATGGCAGCAGAACAGGCAAGTCCCGAAGACGCGTTGGTGCCAGAGGCAGGGCTAGGCGAGCAGGAGCTGGACGGCGTGGTCGACGAAGACGACATGATTGACGACGATGACGTTGCTGACGGCGAAGAGGACGACGAGGGCGAAGAGGACGACGAAGCCGAAGAGGACGACGAGGGCGAGCTGAGTTCGCTCGAAGAAGAAGGCGAGATCGCCGCCGACTACATCGAGGAACTGCTCGACATCGCCGACCTCGACGGGGACATCGACATGGACGTGGAGGGCGACCGCGCGGTCGTCTCCGTGGTCGGCGCCACGCTCGACGAACTCGTGGGCGACGACGGCGAGGTTCTCGAGGCGCTGCAGGAGCTCACCAGGCTGGCCGTGCACAGGAAGACGGGCATCCGCGCGCGGCTCATGCTCGACGTCGGCGGATTCCGCGCGCGGCGCCGGTCCGAGCTCGCCGAACTCGGCCGTTCTGTAGCCGACGAGGTGGAGCGCACCGGCGAGCCGAAGAAGCTGCGCGCCATGTCGCCCTTCGAGCGCAAGATCATCCACGACGCCGTTGCCCTTGCGGGGCTGCGCAGCGAGTCGGAGGGCGAGGAGCCGAACCGGCGGGTTGTCGTTTTCCCGGGCGGCTGAGGCACTGTCGTGGCCCCTCCGGAGCTTCCGGCGCCGGCCGCGCTCCCGCTCCCGCCGCCACCCGAGGAGGCGGCTGAGGTATTCGGTTCCGCACTGGATACGGCGCGGCGGTTCGCCGGGATGCTGGCGACCGACGGCGTGACGCGCGGACTGATAGGACCCAAGGAGGCGCCCCGGCTCTGGGAACGCCACCTGCTGAACTGCGCGGCCGTGGCGGAACTCCTGCCGGACCGAGGCGAGCTTGTGGACATCGGATCCGGCGCCGGGCTGCCGGGCGTGGTGCTCGCCATGCTCAGGCCGGGACTGCGCGTCATCTTGCTCGAGCCCCTGCTCCGCAGGTCGGTCTTCCTCCATGAGTGCGTTACACGGCTAGAGCTGGCGAACGCCGTCGTGGTGCGCGGCCGCGCCGAGGACATGACCGGCGTGATCAAGGCGGACGTGGCCACGGCACGGGCGGTCGCACCGCTCGGCCGGCTGGCCGGCTGGGCCGCCGGGGTGCTGCGGCCCGGCGGCCAGCTACTGGCGATCAAGGGGCAGGCCGCCGCGGAGGAACTGGCCGCTGCGCGGCCCGATTTGTCGCGACTGGGCGCGCGGAGCGCCGAGGTTCTGAGGGCAGGCCACGGTAGTGTCATAGCTGCGACCACGGTAGTCCGTGTCGTCATCGGAGGACACGGCCGAGAGGAGCAGGCTGGTGCTCACCGCAGCCGGCGTGGGGTGGCCTGAGGGGGGATCAGCGGTCAGGTTCCTCGGCGCGACCGGTCTGGGATGGCCCGGGGAGCGGTCAGTGTCTTCGCAGCCAGACCAGGTCACGAGAGGTGCGCTGTTGAACGGTCATGAGAAGTCGCCCCTTCCGCGTTCGGACCGGGTACGGCATGCGCTGGCGGCCGCGGTTTCACGTGGAACGCCGAATTCTCTGGGAAATGACAGTGCTAAAAGTGACGGTGCTAAAAGTGACGGTGCTACCGGGAGTGGAGGAGAGCAGATGCCCCCTCGAGCCGCCGTGCCCGACTCGCGGGTAGTGGTGCCTGAGGTGCCAGCTAACACGGCGGACACCCCAATCGGCAGGGCGGCGCAGGCCGCCGTGGGAGTCCGCGGATCCGCCGAGCGGGAGTCCTGGCCGCGTCCGCAGCGGTGCCGGGTCATGACGATCGCGAACCAGAAGGGCGGTGTAGGCAAGACCACGACCGCGGTCAACCTGGCGGCCAGCCTGTCGCAGCACGGCCTGCGGGTGCTCGTCATAGACCTCGACCCGCAGGGCAACACGTCGACCGCGCTCGACGTGGACCACCACGTCGGCCGCGAGTCCGTCTACAACGCGCTGGTCGAGGAGCGCCCGCTCGCCGATGTCATCACGGAGGTCTCCGGGATGCCGGGGCTGTTCTGCGCGCCGGCCACGATCGATCTCGCCGGCGCCGAGATCGAGCTTGTTCCGATGGTGGCCAGGGAGTCGCGGCTGACGAGGGCGATCGAGCAGATTGACATGTCCAGCTTGGACTACGTGCTCATCGACTGTCCCCCATCCCTGGGGCTGCTGACCGTCAACGCGCTCGTGGCGGCCGAGGAAGTGCTGATCCCCATCCAGTGCGAGTACTACGCTCTCGAGGGCCTCGAGCAGTTGCTGCGCACTGTCGAACTGGTTCGCGGGCACCTGAACGGGCGGCTGGCGATCTCCACGATCCTGCTGACCATGTACGACGGGCGGACCAGGCTCGCGACCCAGGTAGCCGAGGACGTCAGGTCCCACTTCGGCGAGGTGGTGCTGCAGACGATCATCCCGCGCAGCGTCCGGGTGTCCGAAGCGCCGAGCTACGGACAGTCGGTGATCACCTACGACCCGGCCTCCAGCGGCGCCATCGCGTACATCGAAGCCGCCCGCGAGCTGGCCTACCGCGCCGTTCCTGCCTGACCGGTGCGTTGGGGCATGTGCGCATGTGCCCCGCAAAGACTGGGCCGATCGCGTATTCGGCCCAAGAGCGGGCTAGCCGGCCGGCGTTTCGGGCGTGCCGGCCGTGGCGGCGCCGTCAGGAGACATGGCCTTGACGATCCGTTCCAGGTCGTCGATCGTGGCGAACTCCACGACGATCTTGCCCTTGTTGCGGCCGAGCTCGACCTTGACGCGGGTCTCGAGCAGATCGGACAGCCGGTCCGCAAGGTGCCGCAGCGCCGGGGCGACAGGCTTGTTCACCGCCGGCTTGCGGGCGGCCTTGACCGGGCTGTCGTCGCCGACGGCGACGATCTCTTCGACAGCACGGACGGATAGTCCCTCAGCGACGATACGCTGTGCCAGGCGTTCCTGGGCATGGGCGCCATCGAGGGACAGCAGCGCACGCGCGTGCCCGGCACTGATCACTCCCGCGGCGACCCGCTTCTGCACTGCCGGTGGCAAATTCAGCAACCGGAGGGTGTTACTGATGTGCGGCCTGGACCGCCCGATCTTCTGGGCGAGCTGTTCGTGCGTGGCGCCGAAGTCGTCGAGCAACTGCTGGTAGGCCGCCGCCTCCTCCAGAGGATCAAGCTGCTGCCTGTGCAGGTTCTCAAGGAGCGCATCCCTGAGCATCTCGTTGTCATGTGTCTCGCGGATGATGGCCGGGATGTAGTCAAGCCCGGTGCGCTGGCAGGCCCGCCAGCGACGCTCGCCCATGACGAGCTCGTACCTGTCGGCGCCGAGGCTGCGTACGACCACAGGTTGCAGCAGTCCTACTTCCGTGATGGACGCGGCCAGTTCGTCAAGCGCCTCATCGTCGAACGTGCGCCGTGGCTGCCGCGGGTTCGGGGCGATGGAGCCGACCGGTATCTCGTCGAAATAGGCGCCTGCCACCTGACGGAGGTCGGTGTCGGCGCTGACCATGCCGATGGTGGCTGGCGTGGATCCAGGGCCGCCCTGCGACGTGCCGTAGCCTGCGGGCATTCCGGCGCCGGGGCGGGGAGCTTCCGGGATAAGTGCTCCGAGGCCCTTGCCGAGGCCTCGCCGTTGCTGCGCCACTATCGTCTCCCTGCTCGAAGTGCGAGCGCTGCCCGCCAGTACGTGAGGCTGTCCCTTGGCGCGATGCCGCCGCCTTGAGCCGCCTGTTCAATTTAACGACACGGGCGCGGCCTGTTTCACGTGAAACCGGCCACATCGCCAACGGGCCTTCGCGGCTTGGTTTCACGTGAAACGTGGCATCCGCAGAGTGCGCCGCAGGACGCCGCGCTACACAGGAAGCGATCCGGCGACCGCGGCGATGCTCGCGAGGAAGGCGTCGACATCGCTCTCGTCGGTGTCGAAAGCGGTCATCCACCGGACGACCGAGGTGGTCTCGTCCCAGACATGGAAGGTCCATTCACGCCGCAGTTCCGCGATGTGGCGCGGGTCGAGCCGGGCGAAGACCGCATCGGACTGCACCGGGTACATCACCTCGACACCCGGCAAGCCCGCGAGACCTGCCTGCAGTCGCGCGGCCATCGCGTTGGCGTGGCGCGCGTTCCGCAGCCAGAGCTCATCGTCGAGCAGCGCGATGAACTGTGCCGCCAGGAACCGCATCTTGGAGGAAAGCTGCATGTGCTGCTTGCGCAGGAAGGGCGCGCTGACGGCGTCCCGAGCGCGCATCACGATGACCGCCTCGACGCACATAGCGCCGTTCTTGGTGCCACCGAAGCTGAGCACATCGGCGTGCTCGGCCAGGTCGGCAAGCGTGCAGCCCAGGTGCGCCGCCGCGTTGGCCAGCCGGGCGCCGTCCATGAACACACGCAGCCCGCTGGCCGCGCAGAAGTCGCGGATCTTCCGCAGTTCAGCCAGCGAGTAGCAGGTGCCGACCTCGGTCGCCTGGGTGATGGCGACCACTCCCGGCTGGGCGCAATGCTCGTCCCCCCTCCCGGACAGCCTGCGCGCGATCAGTTCGGGCGTCAGCTTGCCGTCCGGCGCCGGCACGGTCAGCAGCTTGGTGCCGAGTATCCGCTCGCAGGCGCCGCACTCGTCGGTGTTGATGTGCGCGGACTCCGCGCAGATGACCGCCTCGTGCCTGCCGAGCAGGAGTCCAAGTCCGAGCACGTTCGCGCCGCTGCCGTTGAGGACGAGGAACACCTCGCCCTGTGCGCAGGAAAGCCGCCGGATCTCCCCGGTAGCCCGCTCGGTCCATGCGTCCGCCCCGTAGGCGGCGGCGTCACCGGTGTTGGCGTCCACGACGGCCCGCATGACGGCCGGATGCGTTCCCGCGTGGTTGTCGCTGCCAAAACTCTTCGTCATGCCTGCGAGCTTATTTCAGCCGCCAGGTTCAGCTGGCCCGCGCCGCCGCGAGCTCGAGCAGGGCGGAGCAGCACCCCCCGAGGTCGATGCCAGCGGCCCGCATGGCCAACGGAAGGGTGCTCGTGCTCGTCATGCCCGGCGCCACGTTGACCTCGAGGAAGTGCACGTCACCGGCGGCGTCCACGATCAGGTCGGTCCGCGAGATGTCACGCAGGCCGAGCGCCAGGTGCGCCGCGACCGCGACGCGCGCCGCCTCCGCGGCGGCCCCGGCCTCCAGCCTGGCCGGGGCGTAGAACTCGGTCTGGCCCGCTGTGTAGCGGGCCGCGTAGTCGTAGGTTCCGCCGGGCGCCACTACCTCGACGGCAGGCAGGGCACGCGGTCCGTCACCGAGGTCGATGACGCCGACCGCGATCTCGGTGCCCGGCACTAGGCGCTCGATCAGCGCTGTCTCCCCGTAGCCGAAGCAGCCGACGATCGCCGTGGCCAGGTCGGCGGCGCTGCGCGCGGCGGATGCCCCGAGCGCCGAACCGCCGCGTGACGGCTTGACGAACAAGGGCATGCCCATCCGGCCGATGACGAGGTCGATGACCGTGGCGGCCCCAAGGTCGTGGAAGGTCTCGCGAGGCAGTGTCACCGACGCGGGAGTGCGCAGTCCGGCCGCCGCGGCGAGCACCTTGGCGGCGGGCTTGTCGAAGGCCATCCGGCAGGCGGCGGGCAGCGAGCCCACGTAGGGAACGCCGAGCAGGCCCAGTACCTCCCTGACGGATCCGTCTTCGCCGGGCGCGCCGTGGATGACGGGGAAGACCGCGCTCGGCGGATCGGAGCGAAGCCGTCCTACCAGGCTGGCGTCACAGTCCGCGAGCACGGCCTGCACCCCGGCCTCGGAAAGCGCGCCGCAGACCTGCTCACCAGAGCGAAAAGAGATCTCGCGTTCGGGGGAAAGCCCGCCCGCCAGGACGACGACGTAGTCGAGTTCACCCATGGCGGCGCAGGACCGGCCCGAACTCTTCCCTGAGCGTCAGTTCGGCATCGACGACGCCGGCCAGCCGCCGCACTCCCTCGGAGATCTGGTCCGGACTGGGCAGCGAGTAGCAGAGCCTGGCGTGCCCCGCGCCCGACCCGTCGGCATAGAAACCGGTCCCTGGGACATAAGCGACCCGGGATGACACGGCACGCGGCAGCATGGCCTTGGCGTCGATCCCCTCGGGCAGACGCAGCCAGACGAAGAAGCCGCCAGCGGGCGTGGTCCATGCGCACCCGGAAGGCATCATCGCGGTAAGCGCCTGGAGCATCGCGTCCCTGCGCTCGCGGTAAAGCTCGCGGAAGGTCTTGATCTGCTCCCGCCACGGCTGGGTGGACAGGTACTCCCGGACCGTGAGCTGAGCGAAGCTCGCCGGGCAGAGCACCGCCGACTCGGCGGCAAGAACCAGCTTGTCGCGCACGGCCGCCGGAGCGACCGCCCAGCCCACCCGCAGTCCGGCCGCGATCGTCTTGGAGAAGCTGCCGAGGTAGACGACGCCGTCCCTGGTGCGCGCGCGCAGCGGCCGCAACGGGGTGCCTTCGAAGCCGAGCAGCCCGTATGGGTTGTCCTCGATCACGAGCAGTCCCGCCCGCTCGCAGACGCGCAGCACCTCGGCGCGGCGCGACTCGGCCAGGGTCACGCCCGCAGGGTTGTGGAAGCTCGGCACCGTGTAGAGGAACTTGATCGTGCGTCCCTCGGCCGTCACACGCTCGATGGCCGCCGAAAGCGCCTCGGGGATCAATCCTGACTCGTCCATCGGCACGTGGACGACCTCGGCCTGGTACGCGGCGAACGCGCCGAGCGCACCGACGTAGCTGGGCGCCTCGGCGAGGACCACGTCCCCCGGATCCACGAAGATCCTCGTGATCAGGTCCAGCGCCTGCTGCGACCCGACGGTCACCACTACCTCGTCGGGATGGGCGACCACGCCTTCCAGGGACATCACCTCGCAGATCTGCTCGCGCAACCTCAGGTCTCCCTGCGCGGCGCAGTACTGCAGGGCGTCCTGCCCCTGGCTGGCGATCAGCCTTGCGACCATGTCGCCCACGGCGTCGAGCGGCAGCGCCGACACGAACGGGGAACCGCCGGCGAGAGAGACGATCTCGGGCCGGGAAGCCACCGCGAAGAGCGCGCGAATTTCCGAAGCGACCATGCCGCGAGCCCGCCGCGCGTACAGTTCCACATACGGGTCAATTCGCGATCCTGCGGCCGCGCTGGGCGACCTAGGCAGATCAGAGGTCACGGCATTCCCTTCCGTCGGCGCGGTACCATGCCAGAATAGGGGCACTCCGCGGGGCACGCAGCTGAGATCTGATCGGGGAACGAACGCCGATGTCACGCCGTCTTGTCAACATTACGCTCGATAATCTAAGCGATCTGCCGCCGGCCTGCCGTTCCTGCGTCTTCTGGGAACTCGATCCGGTAAGCAAGGCGCGGGCGGAGGCGTCGGATCCGGCACTGGAAAAGGAATCCTGGATCTCCGCGGTGCTGCTCGAGTGGGGAAGCTGCGGAAAGATCCTCTATGTCGACGGAGTGCCTGCCGCTTACGTCCTGTTCGCCCCGCCGCTCTATGTGCCGCGCTCTGTGGCATTTCCCACCAGCCCGGTCAGCGCGGACGCGGTGCTGCTGATGACCGCGCGGGTGCTCAGCGAGTTTTCCGGCGGCGGCCTTGGGCGAATGCTCATCCAGGGTATGGCGAAGGACCTGACGCGGCGCGGAGTCAGGGCGATCGAGGCATTCGGCGACAAGCAGTGGACCGCACCCGGGTGCGTGCTGCCGGTCGACTACCTGCTCGCGGTCGGGTTCAAGACGGTCCGCCCGCATCACCGCCACCCAAGGCTGCGGATGGAACTGCGGACAGCGCTGACCTGGCGCGAGGACGTCGAGGTCGCGCTTGAGCGACTCCTTGGCTCCATTACTCCCGAACGTGTCCTGCGCCCCGCCGTAGTAAGCGGCACCTGACAACCTACCGTTGACGTTGCGCATGATCCGTGGCTGACTCAGATGAACTCGGCGAGTTCACGAAGCAGCGCGGCCTTCGGCTTGGCGCCCACGATCTGCTTGACGACCTCGCCGTTGTGGAAGACGTTCATGGTCGGGATGGCCATTATCTGGTAGCGCTGCGCGACCTTGGGGTTCTCATCGATGTTCAGCTTCACGACGTCGATCTTGTCGCTGTGCTCGCTGGCGATCTCCTCGAGAACTGGCGCGACCATACGGCAGGGCCCGCACCACTCGGCCCAGTAGTCGACTATGACCGGCTTGTCGCTCTGCAGGACCTCAGTTTCGAACGTATCATCGGTCACGACCTTGGTCGCACCCATCGTGATCACACCTTCCGTGTCGGTTCCTTCGCGGTGCCCTGATGAGCCGCGAGCGTGCTTATGACTCGTGTGCCGCCAGCCAGCGCTCGGCGTCGATGGCGGCGGAGCAGCCGGTGCCCGCCGCGGTGATCGCCTGCCGGTAGGTCCGGTCGACGACGTCGCCGCAGGCGAACACGCCGTCGATGGCGGTGCGCGTGGACGGCTGCTCGACCAGGAGGTAGCCGTCAGGATCGATGGCGAGCTGTCCCTCGAACAGCTCGCTGCGCGGAAAGTGCCCGATCGCGACGAACACGCCGGTCACCGGCAGCACCTGTTCCTCGCCGGTGTGCACGTTCTTGATCCGCAGTCCGGTCAGCTTCTGGTCGCCGACCATCTCGACGACCTCGCTGTCCCACGCGAACTTGATCTTCGAGTTCGCGAAGGCCCGGTCCTGCATGATCTTGGAAGCCCGGAGCGTGTCGCGGCGGTGCACGACGGTGACGGACTTGGCGAACCGGGTGAGGAACGTCGCCTCCTCGACCGCTGAGTCGCCGCCGCCGACAACCGCGATGTCCTGCTCCCTGAAGAAGAAGCCGTCGCAGGTGGCGCACCAGGACACGCCATGGCCGGCCAGCTGCTTCTCGCCCAGGACCCCGAGCTCCTTGTACTTGGAGCCGGTGGCGATGATCACGGCCTTGGCCAGGTACGTCTCGCTCTCGGTCCGCACCACCTTCGGGTCGGCGGTCAGGTCGACCGCCACCGCGTCATCGGACACGAGCTCGGCGCCGAACCGCTCGGCCTGCTTGCGCAGCCCGTCCATGAGCTCGGGCCCGAGGATGCCGTCGGGGAAGCCCGGGAAGTTCTCCACGTCGGTGGTCTGCATCAGCGCGCCGCCGGCGGTCACCGATCCCTCGAAGACGAGCGGATTCAGCTTGGCCCTGGCCGCGTAGATGGCAGCCGTGTAACCCGCCGGACCGGAACCGATGATGATGACGTCACGTACGTCGGTCACTTCACACGCCCTTCCAAAGACTCGCACCCCGCTCAACCGATCCTAGGGCGCGGAGATTCCCGGCGCGGCCCGCTATGACGCCCCGGTGAGGGGCACCGATGCGATCTGCTCGGGCCTGCTCGCCGTGCACCCTGGCCCGACCACCCAGACCCGGTTTGGCACGATGATCACGTATGCGGGTTTCCCCTGGTAGAGCGCATAGTCCACGAAGCTGGGCCGGACACCGCCTGTCAGCTGAAGCACGCAGCCGGCCAGAGCCTGGGAGGGCACGAAACTGCCCGTCCTCCCGGCCAGGCCATTGGTGACCGTCCCTGAAGCGCTGGGAGCGGCGCTCCGAACAGGAGACCGGGCCGAGGAACTGCCGCCTGGTGACCGAAGCCGGGCACGGGCCTGCGCGCGCAGCGTGGCCGCCGTATACCGCACCCCGCTCCGGTCGACAAGGAACCCCGCGGCGAGGCCTTCGGCCGGCAAGGGGGCTGCCTCCGGCCCGGCGGCATTGGCGGGAGCGCCAGCGCTGGACGCGGCGTGCAGCCCGGTCGGCTCCGACGCGCTAGTTCCCTGGTAGGAAGGCCCGGACGACGATCCGATGCGCACCAGGTATCCCAAGCCCGCGAGCAGGCACGCGAGCACGGGAATGGCCGCCATGACAGGGCGGAGCCGCAGGCCCCGCCGGCTCAGCGAGCGCGCGGGCCGCGGACGGGAACGACGCGGGACACTGGCCTCCCGCGCGGTGGCTTCGGCCGCGATGGCCGCGCTTATCTGGCGCTCGAAGGCGTCAGGCAGGGCGGGCACGGGCACCGACGCCAGCGCGGAACCGACCGCGCCGAGCTGGTCGCTGACCGCGGCGCAGCGCGCGCAGCCGGCGATGTGCGCCGTGAGCCGCCTGCCGCGGAAGCCGCCGGAAAGCCCGGCCCGGGAGCTCGCTATCGACTCGGTGCCCGGGTGCCGCTGCCCGCTCATACGCCTCCTTTCTGCTCAGATGAGACGCTGGCGCCACCCGGCCGGTTCCCCGCCGCCGGAGAATTAGTGCGCAGATGCGAAAGATATGGCAGCAGCCGTGCCCTGCCCCGGGCGCACCGGCTCTTGACGGTTCCCGGGGAGACGGCGAGGATCGCGGCCACCTCGGCGACCGGGTAGCCCATCATGTCGACCAGAACGAGCGCCGCGCGCTGCTCCGCCGGCAGCATGCGAAGCGCGGCATCGACGTCGAGCCTCGTCTCGATGGCTTCCGTCGCGTCGGCGGCCGGCATGCCGCCCGCCGGGCCTGTGACCGCGCTTGCCGCCGATCCCCCCAGCGGAGAACCGCGGCCCTGGGCGGCGAGCGTCTCCAGCGCGTCCTCGTCGCCCGGCCAGCTGATGCTTCGCGTCTGCCTGCGGCGCAGCCTGTCCACCGCGGCGTTCACCACGATCCGGTGCAGCCAGGTGGTCACCGCCGACTCGCCCCTGAAGTCCCCGGCGCGCCTGAAGGCCGAGATCATCGCCTCCTGAAGCGCGTCGGCCGCGTCCTCCGGGTCGCACACCGTGCGCAGCGCGATCGCCCACAGCCGGTCCTTGTGCCGCAGGAACAGCGCACCGAACGCCTCGGTGTCGCCCCCCACGTGCCGGCGGAGCAGTTCGGCGTCCGAAGGCTTGACGCTACGGCTCTCGTCCTCGCGGGCACCGCGTTCGCCCGGGCCGGCCCCGTCCATGCCGGGCTCAGGACCGGTGCCCGGGCCGGCGTCGCTGGCCCCGCGGCCCGCCAGGCGTCGCCGCCCTGCCACTGGCGTGCCCGGCCGTCAGGCTGCGCCGGAGACGGCGGTCCCGCGGACGACGACGTTGTAGATGAGCGCCTGATACTGGCCTGGCGCGCCTGCCTCTGGCGGCAGGTTGGTGATCCAGATCAGCACGTACCGGCCGGTCGCGTCGCCGCTCGCGGTAAAGGCGTGATCGCCGGACGCCGTCGCCGGACGAGAAACCAGCGTGAAGTTCTGCAGCGCGCTCGCCGACATCGCGTTCGAGTTGCCGAGGTAAATCTCCGCGGTCGTGCAGCATATCTTCCCGAAGAGGACCTCCACCTGGCTGAGCCGGACGGGCCGGCCCATGTCGATGATGAGCCCGGTGCCAGGCTTCAGGTTCCCGAACTTCGAATAGGTCTTGTAATAGTTGGTCGCCCAGTACGTGCTGAGACTGCCGGGACCGGTGTCGATGGCCTTCGGGGCATTCGCCAGGTCCTCGTTGTCGTTGCCGAAGATGTTGAAGGTGCCGACGCCGACGGGCTTGAGTACCGACGACCTGGCCGGCGGGGCGGAGCTGACAGTCGGGTGCGGCGAGCCGCCGCCCGCCGCCTTGGGGCTCCCCGGCTTGTGCAAGTTGTCGCTGATGACCCAGGCCGTCGCGGCGATCGCGGCGAGCACGAGCACGATTACCACGCTGATCACGGCGCGGCTCGCGGCGCTTCGCTCGGGTGCCTGGTAGCGGCGCTGGTGCGAGGTATCGCCGCGGCCGTCCGACAGTGACCACGTGCCCGGGTCGTTGGGGTTCGGCGGGTAGTTCGGGTAGCCGTCCCGGTCGGGGTAGTCGTACCGCTGGTCATA
The DNA here is from genome assembly GCA_027314595.1 of Actinomycetota bacterium. Taxonomy (GTDB): domain Bacteria; phylum Actinomycetota; class Actinomycetes; order Streptosporangiales; family Streptosporangiaceae; genus Trebonia. The sequence continues at coordinate 29,903 of DAHVAN010000015.1, forward strand.
GCCGCCCCGCGGCATCGACGGTACGGGCTCGGGGAGCGGGACAGGCGGCGCCACGCTGGTGAGCGCGTCGGCGAACGCGCCCGGAGACTCGATCGGCGGTCCCTGCCGTCCCGCCCGTTGCAGGAGCGCACGGCAGACCACCCCGTCGACCGCGGCCGACACGTCCGCGGTGACCTGCCGCGGTGTGCAGGCCACGCCGTCGGAGACTGGTGCGGGCGGCAGCCCGGTCTGCGACTCACCCGGCCAGTAGCCGGTAAGCGCCGCGTAGAGCAGCGCGCCCAGGTCGCGCGTGTCGGTGACGGCCGGGTCGTTCGCGGCCGGCCCGGTGAGGCTGGCGCCGGCCAGGGCGGCGTCGATGCCAAGCCCGGTGATCTTCACTCCGCTGCTGCGCGTCCAGCGCAGCGTCTCTGGAGTCAGCCGCAGATGCGCCTGACCGGCGGCGTGCGCGGTCGCCAGTGCCCGCGCGGCGTCGGCCATCAGGGCACACGCCCTGGCTGGGTCGAGCGGGCCGGCCCCGACGAGGTCGCTCAGCGATTCGCCGCCCACCCACTCGAGCACCACGTACGCCGCGTTGCCGCCGGGGGGGACGACGCCCCCGCGCCCGCCCGGTGCGGCCGGGTCGCCGCCGTCCTCGACATCGAACACCTGAGCCAGTCGCGGGTCGGTGAGCCGGCTGGCGGCGCGCGCGGCGGTCACCACCTGGGCGATCCGGGGAAAGCCCGGGGCGAACGTCAGCACAGAGACCGGGCGCGCGAGTGTCTCGTCGATGGCCTTCCACATGGTCCAGCCGCTGCCCGCGGCGACCTGATCCACGAGCCGGTATCGTCCGGCGAGCCGGGTTCCTGGTTCAGAGGTGTACGTGCTCATACGTAAGCGCCAAGAGTGGGCCGCTCTCGGCCTCCTTCCAGCCCCGGTGTCCACTATGACCATACGGGTCGCGCCGCGGGTATATGTCAATGCTAATCTCCGGCCTGAGCCGGGTTTCAGCAACCGCCCGCCTGGGTCCGGACGGGCTGTCTCCCGTTATACGCGAATACCTTCAATGTCTCACACCCGCATCCGGACTGTGCACGTCAGTTCGCGCGCGTCGCAGTTGTTCCAGAATCGGTCACCAGCCCGTCATCGCCTGCCCACCTCACCGAGACCACATTGAATCCAGTTCGTTATATCACCGTCCGAAGCGGCCGGCAACGGAACGTATCAGTATCCGAAACTCCCCGATACCGAGCATCTGCGAGCAGAAAGCGTAAAGCAAAAGTGCGCCGCCGCCGCCGATGATCGTGCTCACCAGGCCGTACGCGGGACCGCTATGGAGCACCGACCCGACGACCGCCATCGTCGCGAAGGCGAACGCCAGGCCGGGCAGCGTGGCCAGGAACATCCGCACCAGGCTGCGGGTGATCCGCCACCCGTCGAGGCTGCCCACCCGGCGAAGCAGGAGCGGCCAGGCCAGCACGGCTCCGGTCAGCGTCATGAGGTCGTAGGCGCCCGCGAGCCCGATCACCACCTGACGTGACGGGAGCACGTTCAGCGCGACCAGGTCGCCGATCACCCCGACCACGAGCATCGCCATGCCGATCATCGCCGGCGTGCGATTCTCGTGGAACGAATAGAAGACCCGCAGCTGCAGCTGGGTGAGCATGAACGGGACCAGGCCGAGCGCGAACACGGCGAACACCTCGCCGATGAACCTGCCGTCGGCCGCCGAGCTGCTGCCATAGGAGAAAAGGAACTCGCACAGCGGGGCGCCGAGGACCGCGAGAAAGACCGCGGCGGGCACCACGATGACCGACGCCAGCCTGACTCCCGTCGAGAAGTCCTCGCGGACCAGGGAATACCGGCGGTCGGTGGCGTGGCCGCTCATCCGCGGCAGCAGCGCGCTGATCACGGAGATCCCGACGACCGCGTACGGCAGCTGGAACAGCTGCCACGCGTAGGTGTAGGAGGAATACCCGTTCACCGCGCCGTGCGTCGAGGCCGCGTTCGCCACCCGCTGTACGACCAGGTTGCCCGCCCACTGCGAGGCGACGTAGAACAGCATCCAGCCGGCCACCATGCCGATCTCGGCGATCTCCGCGCGGCGCAGGTCCCAGCGCAGCCGCATGCTGAAGCCGGCCCTGCGCAGCACGGGGAACATCGCGATCGACTGGATCAGGATGCCCAGCGTGGTCCCGATGCCGAGCAGCTTGACGCCGGCCGGGGAGATGTCCTGCGGCGTCCGGTGCAGCCCCTGGGTGACGATGAACAGCCCGCCGACGGCGATGACCACCACGTTGTTGATCACGGGGGTCCACATGTTGGCGCCGAACCGCCCGCGTGTGTTGAGGATCGCGCCGAGCAGCGAGTCCATCCCGTAGAAAAAGATCTGCGGGATGAAGAAGTACGCGAAGAGCACCATCACGTGGTACTCGGCGGCGCCCGGACTGCCCGGCGGCCCGTTGATGTTCCCCGCGTACAGTTCGACAATCGGCGATGCCAGCGCGGTGGCGACGACGGTGACGGTGAGCAGCGCGATCACGCCGAGCGTGAAGATCCGCTCGGCGTAGGCCTCCCCCCGGTCCGGGTCCTCCTTCGCGCCTCT
>DAHVAN010000057.1 GCA_027314595.1 Actinomycetota bacterium
CGATTTGCACGACGTGCTGTGGGAACTGCACGGCGAACTCGGCAGCTCGCACGCCTACGTGATCCCGCCCGATGGCAACGGCGACCCGGCGCTGGCTCAGGGCCTGCTCGGCGCCGACCTTGAGCGCACCGGGGACGGGGCCTGGCGGATCGCGCGAATCCTGCCCGGCGAGTCGTCGGTGATCGGCGCGCGCTCCCCGCTGGCCGCCCCGGGCGTCGCCGCCGTGCCGGGCGATCTCATCGTCGCGGTGGACGGGCGGCCGGTGGACGGCGACCTCGGCCCGAACGCGCTGCTGGCCGGCAAGGCCGACAAGCCGGTGGAGCTGACTTTGCGTCGTGACGGAACGGACCGGCGGGTTGTTGTGGTCCCGCTGGCCAGCGAGTACGCGGCCCGCTACTACGACCTGGTTGCCCGGCGGCGCGCCGCGGTCAGCGAGGCCTCCGGCGGGCGGCTCGGCTACCTGCACATCCCGGACATGATGTCGCCGGGCTGGGCGGAGTTTCACCGTGACCTGCACACCGAGTTCCGGCGCGACGGCCTAATCGTGGATCTGCGGGAGAACGGCGGGGGCCACACCTCGCAGCTGGTGGTGGAGAAGCTCGCCCGGCGCATCATCGGCTGGGACGTGTCGCGGTACGACGAGCCGTCCAGCTATCCGGCCGAAGCGCCGCGCGGGCCGGTCGTGGCGATCGCGGACGAGCACGCCGGGTCCGACGGCGACATCGTGACCCAGGCGCTGAAGTCCTACGGCATCGCGACCGTGGTCGGCACCCGTACCTGGGGCGGCGTGATCGGCATCGACATGAAGTACAAACTCGTCGACGGGACCGGGGTGACGCAGCCGAAGTACGCCTTCTGGTTCGCCGACGCCGGCTGGGCAGTGGAGAACTACGGCGTGGATCCGGACGTCGAAGTGGCAATCGCGCCGCACGACTGGGCCGCAGGCCGCGACCCCCAGCTCGACACCGCGGTCCGGCTGGCGCTGGAGGCGCTGGAGCGGCGCCCGCCCGCCGCTCCGCCCGCCGTCGTCTGACCCGATGCTGCGGGTGCTCTACGACGCGGTGCTCTACGACGCGGTGCTCGACGACACCGACCGCGCGATCTGGTCGAGCTTGGCATAGTGCTCTTTCCAGGTGGCGGCGTCGGCATCGGATGGCATGTTGCTCACGCCCTCGCGCAGCCCGACGGCGCCGTCGATGGATTCCCTGATGATGTCCGCGTGGCCGGCATGCCGGGCGGTTTCCTGGATCACGTGCACGAGCACGGCGTGCAGGGTCGGATTCCTGCGCTCCTGCGGCCACCAGGGCACGGTCCCGCGGGTGTCCAGCGGAAGCTCCTGAATGGTGGCATCGGAGTGCGCCCACGCCCGCCGGTAGAATTCCGTGACCTGCTCGCGTGACTCGGCCGCTGTCGCGTACATGTCAGCGCCGTCATCCCAGTCGAGCTCCTCATCGCCGGCAAGTGGCCGGTCCATCACCTGGCCGAAGTACCCGCGCTCCGCCCAGGCGCAGTGCTTGACCAGGCCGAGCAGGTTCGTGCCGGTCGGCGTCATCGGCCGCCGGATGTCGTAGTCGGAAAGCCCGGCTAGCTTCCAGAGCAGAACCTCTCGTACGTTCTGCAGATACCGGTGCAGGGTCTGCTTCTCGTCGGCTTCAGCCATGGACGTGAGTCTCGCGCAGGCGCAGGGCGTGTACAACTCGGTAAACTTGGCTTTGGCAAACTCGACTTTGTCAAAGTCGACTTGATGATCGGGGTCCAGCATGGTGACCGCGCCGAAGCCTGACTACATCTTCGACCGGGACCTGGAGTGGCGAACGCTGGCCGACTTCGCTGCCGACGAGCGGCCCGGCGCCACTCTCGGCGTGGTCTCCGGACGCCGACGGCAGGGCAAGACGCTGCTCCTGGAGTCGCTGTGCGAGGAACTGGGTGGCCTGTACTTCGCGGTTCCCGAGGACATGCCGTCGCAGGAGCACCTGCGGCGCCTTGCCGAGGCTATCGCGAGGCGAACTGGCGGGCTGCCGCCGCGGTTGGAAACCTGGGATCAGGGCATAGCCGCCGTCTTCGCCATCGGCGCGGAGAAGCCGGAGCTAGTCGTGCTGGACGAGTTCCCCTACATGGCGCGCTCATCGGCGGGCCTGCCGTCCGTCATCCAGCATGCACTGTCGCCGCGAGGCGAGGCGCGCACCCGGTCCAGGACCCGGATGATTCTCTGCGGATCGTCTCTGTCGTTTATGACGGGCCTGGTGTCCGGCTCGGCCGCGCTGTTCGGCAGGGCGCGGCTCAGCCTCATCGTCCATGCCTTCGACTACCGGACCGCGGCGCAGTTCTGGGGCGTCGACCATGACCTGCCGCTCGCGATGCGCCTGTATGCCATCACTGGCGGGACCCCCGCCTACATCGAGTACGCGACCGGAACGCCGCAGGCGCTGTCCGACCTCGACGACTGGGTACCGCGGAACATGCTCAACTCGACGACGATGCTCTTCCGCCAGCCCCGCATGCTGCTGTCCGAGGACTCATCGTTCAGCCACATCGGCACGTACGGGGCGGTGCTGACCACCATTGCCGAGGGCCGCCGCACCGTGCCAGCGATCGCGGCGCGCCTGGCCCGCTCGCAGGCCGATGTCCAGCACTACGTGAAGGGTCTCGACGACGGGGGCTTCCTGACGTACCGCGAGGACGCGTTCCGGAAGAACCGGGGCGAGTACCAGATCACTGACGCGCTGATCCGGTTCCACCACGCGATCGTCTACCCGAACTGGGCCAGGCTCGACATCTACCGTCCGGAGCGCGCACGGCAACTCTGGCAGCAATCCCGGGACACCTTCACCTCTCAGGTGCTCGGCGGCGCGTTTGAGGACATGTGCCTGACCTGGGCGCGGGAGTTCGCTGCCGAGCAGACGCTTGGCGGCGAGCCCGGGAGCGTGACTTCCGGCGTGCTGAACGACCCAGCCGGGAAGTCCCAGTTCCAGATCGACCTGGTGGTGCGCGATCCGCACGGCGAGGTGATCGCGGTCGGCGAGGCGAAATCCGGTGAGACCATCGGTACCCGTCACCTGACCAGGCTCCGCGACGCCGTGGCACTGCTGCGCGCCCAGCGCCGCATCAGCCCGCGCTCCGAGCCGCGGCTGCTCTTCCTCAGCGGCGCCGGATTCACCAGTGACCTGGCCGCCGCCGCGGGAGCCAGCGGCGGCCAGATCCAGCTTGTCGATCTCCGCAGGCTCTACTTCGGTTCCTAGCGAGGCGGGCGACAACGAAAGCACAGCCCGCGAGCCGCCCTGGGGAGCGCTGATAATGGCGTGCCTGGGCGGGATCGGGCGTGACAGATTAGCCGGTATGACTGAGGGCGGAACTGTCGTCGCTGTCGCACAGCTTGCGCTCACCGTGGGGGATCTGGGCGCTAACCGGGAGGCGGCGAGGGCGGCGGTCGCGGAGGCGGCCATCGCGGGTGCGCGACTCGTGGTGCTGCCGGAACTGTCCGACTCGGGATACGTATTCTCGGACGCGGGCGAGGCGCGCTCACTCGCGTCGCCGGCGGGATCTGGCCGGACGCTACGTGAGTGGCGGTCGCTGGCCGCCACTCATGACCTGACCATCGCGGGCGGGTTCTGCGAGCTGGGGCTGGACGGGAAGCTGTACAACAGCGCGGCGATCGTCGACGCATCTGGCACCTGGGCGGTGTACCGCAAAGCGCACCTGTGGGACGCGGAGAAGAAGATCTTCACGCCGGGCGATGACGCGCCGGCGGTGGTGGAGCTTCCATTCGGCAATGTCGGGCTGATGATCTGCTATGACCTTGAGTTCCCGGAATGGGTGCGACTCGCCGCGCTGCGCGGCGCTGACCTCATCGCGGTCCCGGTGAACTGGGCGGCGTCAGGTTCGCCCGCGCCGCCTGGCGAGCGATCCGGTGAGGTGGTCGCGGCGCAGGCCGCAGCCTCGTCCAACGGCGTGTTCATCGCTGTCGCGGACCGGTGCGGGACC
>DAHVAN010000058.1 GCA_027314595.1 Actinomycetota bacterium
CGCCGCCGACGAACTCGATGGCCGCCAGGACGTCGGCCCGGCGCGCCGCGCCGCGCAGCCGGGAGTGGATCATCGCCACGTTGTCGTAGACCGTCAGGTCGGAGATGGCCTGCTCGGTCTGGAAGGTCCGGCGCACCCCCCACCGCGCGCGGCGGTAGTGCGTCATGCGGAGCAGGTCGTCACCGAACGCCCGCACCGAGCCGGAGGCCGGGCGCACGAAGCCGGACAGCACGTTGAAGAACGTGGTCTTGCCCGCGCCGTTCGGTCCGATGAGGCCGCAGGTGCCCTTCTCGAAGACCAGGCTCATCCCGTCGAGCGAGGTGACGCCGCCGTACCGGACGGTCAGGTTCTCGACTTCGATCACGTGATCGCCCTTTCCCCGGACGTTCCGGAGGCTGGCCTGCGCACCAGCCGCCACAGCAGGCCGCCGAGCTTCTTCATGTCCTTCGGGAACTGGTCGGCCAGGCCGGCCGGCGCGGTCGTCAGCACCTGCAGCACGCCGATCCCGAACAGGATCGTGAGCCACGCGTAGTTCACGCCGAGGTTCTGCAGCACCGCGGGCAGCAACTGCATCAGCAGTGCCGCGATCACCGCGCCCCACAGGTTGTACGCGCCGCCCATCAGCGCCACCGCGAGCAGGATGATCGAGTCCTGCGTGGTGAAGTTGATCGAGTACAGGTAGTGCGCCTGCCCGGCGAGCACGGCGCCGGCTATCCCGGTGATGAACGCGGCGAGCGCCCACGCCCAGAGCTTGTAGAAGGTGGTGTTGATGCCCGCGGCGAGCGCGGCGGGCTCGCTTTGCCTGATGGCCGCCCAGGCCCGCCCGGGCCTGGTCCGCAGGTGCGCGTACACCAGGATGAACATGAGCAGCGCCACCACGACCGCGTACCTGAAGTACGCGGCGTCGGTGCCGGCGATCGACGGGCGGCGGATCGGCGGGATGTGCACCGTGGTGCCGTTGTACCCGGTGAAGCCGCCGCCGCCGTTGGGGAAGTTCACGGTGGCCAGGATCACCGTGATGGCGCCGGCCATCATCAGCGTGATCAGCGCCAGGTACAGGCCGCGCATCCGGATCGCGGGCAGGACGATGACGGTACCGATCAGCATCGTGACCAGTCCCGCCTCGATGACCACGACCGGGAACGGCTGGGCGGTCGCGAACAGCAGCCGGGCCCCGGTCCACGCGCCGATCTGCAAGATGGCGCCCTGGCCGAGGGAGTACAGGCCGACGCGGCCGACGAGCAGCCCGAGCCCGAGCGTCACGATCGAGTAGATCGCGACCAGCGTCATGTAGCCCGTGTAGTAACCGCTCATCAGCGGCGGCAGGCCGAACAGCGCGAAGAGCACGAGGACCGCGGTCACCGACAGGTGCACCGGTCGTTGCGGGCGGCGCAGCAGCGCGTTGCGCTGCCCCTGCGCGGTCGCGGCGGTGGTGCCCGTTGCGGAGGCCACTATGCCTCCTCACGGGATTGGGTCATGACCGTGCGGTGCCGCGCGGCCCACAGCAGGGCGATGGCGGCGAGCACGAAGGGCGTCATGTCACGGTAGTTGGTGAGCGCGGCGAACGGGGTCAGCATGTCGTGCACCACGCCGATCACGATCGCCGCCACGAACGTCACCGCGATCGAGCGCAGCCGCGCGATCAGCGCGGCTGCCAGCGACGAGATCACCAGGAACGTGAGCGTGGTGGAATCGAGCGCGACCAGGTCCGCGAGCAGCAGCCCGGCGACGCCGGCCAGGATGCCGCAGCCGAACCAGGCCGCCGCCTCCACCCGGCGCACGGGCACGCCGAGCGTCGCGGTGATCACCCGGTCGTTGGCCATGGCCCGCATCGCCGTGCCGAGCTTGGTCAGGCGCAGGAACAGGGCGGTCCCCACGGTCAGCACGACGCCGGCGGCGAGCCCGATCAGCTGGGTCCAGGTGACCTGAAGCCCGACGACGGTGAACCCGCCGTTGTCGGTGGGCAGCGAGATCGAGCGCACCGCGCCGCCGGTCGGCGGCCACAGCAGGTTCATCGCCCCGAACAGGATCAGGGTCAGGCCGAGCGTGGCCACCGCGCGCACCAGCGGGTCGCGGCCGGCCAGCGGCGGGCCGAAGATCACCCCGTAGGCCAGCGTGCACACCCCGCCGAACAAGACGCAGACGAGCCACCCGGTCCAGCCGGGCAGTGACGCCTGGGCCATCTCATAGGTGAGGAACGCTCCCATCGCCCCGACCGCGCCGAAGGCGAGGTAGAGCACGCCAGTGGCGCGGTACAGGACGACCAGCCCCACCCCGGACAGGGCATATACCCCGCCCAGGGCGAGACCGCTCACCAGGAACTGCGAGAGTTCAGACCAGCTTGGCATTTACTATCCGTTGGACGTCGGGTCCGCGGGCGCGGTCCCGGCCTCGCCGCGGTACTGCGCGATCTGCGGGTCGACGGCCGAGATCAGCGTGCACCCGCCGTTCGGGGCCAGCACCATCTTGCCGTTGTCCGGCGTGACCGTGTAGTCCTCGTTGTTGGGGATGTGCATGCTGTAGCTGCCGTAGGTCCACTGCTGGCACAGCATGCCGGTGTTGACGTTCTTCAGCGCCTTGACCGCGGCGCTCACGCTGGACACCGTGTACGCGCCCTTGACCGACTCCAGGGCCTTGACCATGAGCTCGGCCTCGACGAAGCCCATCTGGCTGAACGATCCGATGCCGCCGGAGACGGCCTTGCCGTACTGCGCGAGCATCGCCTTGTACAGGCTCATCGTCGGCGAGCTGACCGGGTCGGGCGGGGTGAGCTCGGCGTTGACGAACAGCTTGCTGTTCCACTTCGGCCCGAGCGACTGGGCCAGGAAGTCGGTGTTGCAGGGTGTCGAGCAGCCCCACAGCTTCACGTTGTCCTCGATGTTGAGCTTCTGCGCCGCCTGCAGGATCTGCAGCGCGTCCGGCGGGGTGAAGTTGAGCACCACCGCGCCGTTCTTGCCGGCCGCGTCGACCAGCGAGATTGCCACCGAGTTCGGGTCGGCCATCGGCACGTTCTCGGTCATGTCCGTGATCGGCACCTTCGCCGCCGCGGCGAGCGCGTTCGGGCCGGCCGCGACGTAGCTGGTACCGGGGACGTTGGACTGCACGAAGACGATCTTGTCAGGGTGCTGCGTCAGCGCGTACTGCACCGCGCCGTCAGAGCTGTACCGCGGCCCCATGTTGACCGCCGCGCTGTTCGGCGTGGACCAGCACTCGGGCGCGATCCCGGAGTCGATGATGTAGTAGCCGAGGCTGGCCCAGTAGCTGCTGTCCACCGAGCACTCGATGATCGAGGTGTTGCCGACGATGCCGACCACGTGGTCGGTCTGCACGAGCTGCTTGGCCTCGGACGCGATCTGCGACGCGCTCGTCTGCTCGGTCTCTATGTAGTACTTGATCGGGTGGCCGTTGATGCCGCCGTTGGCGTTCACGCACGCGAAGTAGGCCTGCGCCATGTTCGCGATGTCGGTGAAGCTCGTGCCGGGCTGGTCGGTCACGATGCCGCCGAGGTTGATCGGCGTCCCGGTGGCCGCCACGCCTGGCTTGGTCCCGCACGAGGAGGTGCTGACCGCCGCCGGGCTCGGGCTCGCGCTCGACGGGGCGGCGCTGCTGGCGGGCGTGCTGCTGGCGGGCGCCGAGCTCGAGCTGGTGTTGCTGTTACTGCTGCACCCGGCGATGACACCGCCGATCGCTATGACAGCGACGGCCGCGCCCGCGAGCCGCGAGCGCCGGTGCTCATATCTATTCATGGGCTCTGCCTTCTCATGGCTGACAGCGAAATATTTTTCCGAACGATCCGGTGCGCTCCCGAACGGGTCAGGGCTCGCTGTACCGGAGGCCAGACGAAGAGCACCCCCGAGACGGTGCGTCTTTGCATTGCCTTTGCATTGCGTGCTATGTGAACTATGTTTCAGAAGCCATCGAGTGTTTCGCTGAGACTATCGCCGGGGCGTGAGTAAGGTAAGCCTTGCGCCAGAATACGTTTTCATCACGTTTGCTCCCCCTCCCTGGCCGGCCGTAAGCTGACGCACCCGGCAATGCTGCGATATGACCGGAAAATAGGCGCAGGCCTGATCAGCGGATTCCCGGCCAGCCCCTTTCCGGCCGCCTCAGCGCGGCCAGAGCCTGCGGGGGTAACCAATCTACCGGTGAGAATTGCACGGCGGATGACCGGCCACAATGCGGTTATCGCCAAACTAACCGGTGCGAACGTTGCGGCAGGCCACAAACTTCCTGGCGGCCTCCCGGCGCGGGCCCCTTCAGTCCAGGCCCGCCTGGGCGCGCAGCTGGGCGGCCTTGTCGGTGCGCTCCCAGGTGAAGGTGTCGCCGGAGCGGCCGAAATGGCCGTAGGCCGCGGTCAGCCGGTAGATCGGCCGGCGCAGGTCCAGGTCGCGCAGGATGGCCCCGGGACGCAGGTCGAAGTTCTCCCGCACCAGCCCGGCGATCGCGGGCCCTGGGACCTTCTCGGTGCCGAACGTCTCGATCAGCAGCGACAGCGGCCGCGCGACGCCGATCGCGTAGGCCACCTGGACCTCGACGCGGTCGGCGAGGCCGGCCGCGACGATGTTCTTCGCCACGTACCTGGCGGCGTAGGCGGCCGACCGGTCCACCTTGGACGGGTCCTTGCCCGAGAACGCGCCGCCGCCGTGCCTGGCGAAGCCGCCATAGGTGTCGACGATGATCTTCCTGCCGGTCAGGCCCGTGTCACCGACCGGGCCGCCGATCACGAACCGGCCGGTCGGGTTGACGTAGAACTCCTTGCGCAGCCGGTCCGGGTCGAACAGGTCCGCGGGCAGCGTCGGCAGCACCACTTCGGCCCACAGCGCGTCAGGCAGCTTGGACTCGACGCCGTCCTGGTGCTGGGTGGAGATCAGCACCTTCTCGATGCCCTCCGGCCTGCCCTTGCCGTCGTACCTGACGGTGACCTGGGTCTTTCCGTCGGGCCGCAGGTAGGGAAGCAGGCCGGAGCGCCGGACCTGCGACAGCTTCCTTGACATCTGGTGCGCCAGCGTGATCGGCATCGGCATGTACTCGGGGGTCTCGTTCGTCGCGTAGCCGAACATCATGCCCTGGTCGCCGGCGCCGATCCGGTCAAGCGGGTCCTCGGACCCGCCGACCCGGCCCTCGTGCGCGGTCTCAACGCCCTGCGCGATGTCCGGCGACTGCCGGTCCATGGCGACGACCACGCCGACGGCATTGCCGTCGAAGTAGAACTCGCCGTTGTCGTATCCGATCTCGCAGACCACCTGGCGCGCCAGCGCGGCATAGTCGATCGTCGCCGCGGTGGAGATCTCGCCGGCCACCACGATCAGGCCTGTCGTGAGCATGGTTTCGCAGGCGACACGGGACAGCGGGTCGCCGCCGAGCGCCGCGTCAACGACCGCGTCGGAAATCTGGTCCGCGATCTTGTCCGGGTGCCCCTCCGTCACTGACTCGGAAGTGAACAGGAATCCGCTATCCATGGCTGTCTCCTGAAAAGTGATCGGTTACAACGTCAGGCGCGGCCACATCCGGGCCGAGCTCAGACCGGACAATGGCCGCGCCAGCTACCATAGCGCGCAGCTTGCGCCTGGCGACGTCCGGCGCTAGGTGCCGCAACCCGCAGTCCGGGTTGATCATAAGCCGGCCGGGGTCCATGTGCTCCATGGCCCGGCGGATCCGCGACGCCACCAGCTCGGGGCTTTCCACCGCGGGGGACTTCACGTCGATCACGCCCAGGCCCAGCGACGACTGCCAGGAGTACTGGCTGATCAGCCGCAGGTCCTCCAGCCCCTTGCGGGCGAACTCGAGCACCAGCTGGTCCACGCGCGCGTCCAGCACTGACGGGAAGAGGAAGTCGTAGTGGCCTTCCCAGGACGGCCGCGCGTACCTGTTGCCGTAGCAGACGTGCAGCGCCCAGGTGACCGGGACCGCCTCGGTGACGATGTTGACCGCCTCCACCGCGAGCCCGGCCTGCTCCGGGTAGCCGGCCAGGAACGGCTCGTCGATCTGCAGCAGGGTCGCGCCCGCGTCCGCGAGCGACCGGGCCTCCCGGTTGAGCCGCCTGGCCAGCGCGCGGACGAGGTCGGCGGGGTCGGTGTAGGCGGTGTCGGCGATCCGCCGGGACAGCGAGAACGGCCCGGTGAAGGAAAATTTCACCGGGCGGTCGGTCTGCTTCCTGGTGAAGTCGAAGTCGGCGGCGAGCCCGAGGCTCGACGTGCCGTCCTCGGGCAGCGGCGCGCTGACCTCCGCCTCGTAGTAGTCGTAGTAATCAGCCTTGCCCCGCTGGGAGATGCGCACGCCGGGGATGCGGGCGAGGAAGTAGTCGATGTCGTTGTCCCGGCGCAGCTCGCCGTCGGACACGATGTCGATCCCGGCCCGTTCCTGGTCCTTGACCGCGGCCTTGATCGCGACCTCGTGGATCTCCGCCAGGTGCTGCGCGCTGATCCGCCGCTGATAGTACTCGGTCTTCAGGCGCTCGAGCCACTCGGGGACCGAGTAGGATCCCACGACCGTGGTCGGCAGGTAGCGGTGCCACTGCTGCATCGGGGTCATCGCCTGGCCCGCCTAGTCCCTGACCTGCGCGGTGAGGGTCTTGATGTTGGAACCTGGCCGCCGGGTGAACGGGCTGAACGTGACACCGAACCCGCGGCGGCTGGCGAGCAGCTGCAGGAGCGGGCCGTTGACCCAGTTGACCGTCGAGCCGTCGTACTTGCCCGGGCCGTAGAAGCCGGACCTGTACTGGCCGTGACCGGTCAGGAACAGGTCGTGGCAGACCAGCTGGCCGAACGGGTGCAGCAGCGGCAGCGTGTCCGCGAAGCTGCTCAGGGCCCCGTTGCTGACGTGCATCCGGACGTCGCCCTCGGCGGCCAGCAGCGGGCGCAGGATCTCCCCGGTCAGCGACGGCGTGACCTGGTAGGTGTCCAGGCCCTCGAGCGGCACGTAGCGCTCGGCCTGGCGCAGCGCGCCCCACACCGCCTGCCAGAACTGGACGGCCTGCCCCGGGTCGGCGAACTTGCCGGGCAGCGACTCCGACAGCAGCTCGGGGCCGATCCGCAGCAGCCGCTCGGTAAGGGGGGCCAGCTCTTCGGTCCTTATCCCGAACCGCGCCGCGATCCGCCCTGCCACCGCAACCGGCACGTAGCCGCGGGTCTGCACCAGGTAGATCCGGCCCCTGATCGACGCCACCTCGTCGGTGGGCAGGTTGTCGTACACGTTGGAGATGTAGACCAGGAACACCTTTCCCGCCAGGAACGCGACGCTCTGCGACAGCCTGGTCGCGTCGAGCACCAGCCCGCTGACGCGGTCGCCGTAGTGCGCCACCTCCTGCCGGGCCCGGTCGAGCACGTGCGCCGAGTAGTCCCCCATCAGGTAGCGCAGCCGGCGGTAGTAGTCCCTGCCGTGCCGCCTGTCCAGCTCGGTGAACTCCTCAAGCCAGGTGCGCGCCTGGCCGCCGTTGCCCACGCCGAGCTCGATGACGTACAGCTCCTCGGGCAGCGCACGCCGTGCCGCCAGCTCGTCCCAGACCTTGAACAGGCCAAGGATCAGGTCGCGCGCCGAGGCGGTGTTACGCGCGTCGCTCTCCCCGCCGGGCAGCGCCCGCTCGTACTCCTTGCCCGTGGCCTTCTCCCAGTCCGCGAGCGCCTGCCAGTACAGCGCGTTGAACCGCCAGACGCAGCTGGCCGACCCGGGCGCCCACGGCTCGAGCCAGACCCGGCTGGCTTCGGCGCCGGCCAGGGCGGCCTCCACCTCGGCGGCCACGTCCGCGCCGGGCTGCGCGCAGCGGCGCAGGTCCACGGCGAGCTCGTAGCCGTCGACGGCCGGCGCGGCCCCGTCCGCGGGGGGCTGCCCCAGGCCGGCCGCCAGGACCGGCGCCACCATGGCCGTGTCCCTGAAGTTGTTCCGGTACTGGATCCAGTCGCAGACCACCCGCAGCCTGGCCAGGTCCGCGCCCGACCGGCACAGCGCCTGGACCAGCGGGCCGAACGCCGCCTGCGCCCGCGCCGATTCGCGGAGCTTGCCGACGGCGCGAACGTCAATGTCCATCGATCGGCTTCCCGGCAAGGGCCGTCCGGTCCGCGACACCAGCTAGGCGCAGCAGGTCGGGGGTCTGCTTCTCGTAGCCGGCGGTGAGCAGGTGGATTCCCGCCACCCCGGGGATCTGGCGGACCGCGGCGATCAGCTCGGCGGCGATCTTGGCGCCCTCCGCGCCCACGTCCTGCGGGGCGACGCCGCGCAGCCTGCGGATCACCGGCTCGGGAACCTGCACCCCGGGCACCTTGCCCGACGCCAGGAAGTCGAGCATGCGGGCGGAGCGGATCACGCCGATCCCGGCGAGCACGGAGCACCGGCCGAGCACCCCGAGCTCGCCGAGCTCGCTCACCCAGCGGGTGAAGACGGCCAGGTCGAACACGTACTGGGTCTGGATGAACTGGGCTCCGGCCGCGATCTTCTTCGCCGCCCGCCGCGCCCGGTACTCCACCGGCGGCGCGAACGGGTTCTCCACGGCGCCGAGGAAGAACCGCGGCGCGGGGTTCAGCTCCTTGCCCGACAGCAGCCGGCCCTGGTCGCGCAGCGTCCGCGCGGTCCACGTCAGCTGGGTGCTGTCCATGTCGAACACCGGCTTCGCGCCCGGGTGATCGCCGAACTTCGGGTGGTCGCCCGACATGAACAGCAGGTTCTCGATGCCGAGCGCTCCGGCGCCGAGCAGGTCGGACTGCAGCGCGATCCGGTTCCTGTCCCGGCAGGTCATCTGCATGATCGGCTCGATGATGCCGGACTGCCGCACGGCCGCCGCCCCGGCCCAGCTCGACAGCCGCACGTGCGAGCCCTGGTTGTCGGTGATGTTCACCGCGTCGACCCAGCCGCGAAGCAGTTCGGCCCTGCCGAGCATGGAGGCGGCGGACGCGCCGCGCGGCGGGCTCAGCTCCGCGGTGATCGTGAACTGCCCGGCCGCCAGCCGGTCCCGCAGGGCGCTCACTCGACCTCGCCCATGAGCGGCAGGCTGGCCAGGCCGTCGTCGCCGGTCCACAGGTCGTCGTCACGGCCGGCCCAGTAGCTGAGCCAGGAGCTCTCGCCCCACCGGCGGTGGTCGACGGGCCGCTGCAGGCGGCGCAGGTCGGCGGCGGCGCCCTGGCTCGACGCGCGCTCGAACCCGACCACCCAGACGCATCGCCGCTGCGGGTACACCTCGCAGGCCCCGCCAGGCCCGACGCCGCCGCACGGGCCGTTGCGCAGTTCCTTGGGGCAGCCCATGGGGCAGGAGTAGCCGGTGACGGGCAGCGCGCACTGGCCGCACATCCGGCAGCCGAACAGCCGCTCCTTCGAGGCGCGCTCGGCGGCGGTGAACACTTTCGTCGCGGCCGGCGAGCGCTCGACAAGCGCGCCGAACCGCCGGTTCACGGCGTTCGGCCTGACCGCCTTCTGCACCAGGTAGGCGAGCCGCGCCGCGATCCTTGGCCGGCGCGGCACCGGACGCGGCCCCGGCGCGCTAGCCGTCATCGCGGCCCGCCCGGTGAGCAATTCCGGCCGGCTTTTCAGCGGGCCGGCGCCCGAATGGCGTGTTAATAGCGCCAGTGTTAATAGCACTGAATTCATAAAAGTCTTTAGTGCTCTCACACAGGCGCCACGGGCGTACCTGAGCCTGTCTCACGCCCTCATGCTGCCTTAGCCGATGACCCCAAGCATCGACACTCCTCACAAGCTTTGCAGGTAGGCTGCTGTGCCGCCGCACAAACGGCGGCGGGCTGGACGAGGCGTCCAGCCCGCGGGAACAGGCAGGTCAAAGGGGTGCAGCGGAATTTGGCTAAAACCTGCTTACCACCTCGCTGCCGAGCAGCCTGATGTGCTCCACGTCCGCCGGCCCGTAGACATGGAAGTACACCGTGTCCGCGCCCTGGGCGGCCAGGTCCTCGATCACCGCGATCACGTCGCCCGCGGTCCCCGTGACGCCGGCCGCGAGCAGCCGGGCGCCCGGCGCGCCCAGTGACTCCTTGCGCCGCTGGAGGTCCTGCGCGGACGAGCCGATGCACACCGGCAGCGTCGCGGACATCCGCACCTGCGCCGGGTCGCGGCCGACCACGTCCTCGCAGATCCGCCGGAAGTTGGCGTACCGCTCGCGCAGGTCCAGGCCGAGCGCGCCGTTGAACTCGTCGGCGTACCTGGCCGCGAGCGTGGGGGTGCGCCTGGCGCCCGCGCCGCCGATGATGATCTTCGGCCGGGCCGCGGGCCGCGGGATCGAGACGCAGTCCTGCAGCTGGTAGAACTTGCCGTCGAAGCTGAACCGCTCCCCCGGCCTGGTGTCCCACAGCCCGGACAGTATCGCGAGCTGCTCCTCGAGCCGGTCGAACCGCTCGCCGAGCGACGGGAACGGTATGCCGAAGTACTGGTGCTCGCGCTCGTACCAGGCGGCCCCGATGCCGAGCTCGGCGCGCCCGCCGCTCATCTGGTCGACGGTGGCGACCTCGACCGCGAGCTGCCCGGGCAGCCGGAAGGTCGAGGCGTTTACCAGGGTGCCGATGCGGACCCGGCTGGTCTGCACGGCGAGCCCGGCCAGCGTCGTCCACGAGTCGGTCGGCTGGTAGGTGGTGTCGTCGGCGTCGATGCCCAGGTAGTGGTCGGAGCGGAAGAACGCGTCGAACCCGCCCTCTTCCGCCGCCCGCGCCAGGGCGAGGATCTGCTCGTACGTGGCACCGTGGTGCGGTTCAAGCAGGATCCGCAGCCTCAATTGATGCTCCTTCAGTCAGAAGTGCCCGCCCGGCGGCCGCCGCCGCCGGGGCGGCCGGCTCGCTCAGCGGGAAGTGGCAGGCCACCAGGTGGCCTGGCATCAGCTCCCTGGGGATGGGCTCCTCGACCGCGCACCTGTCGGCCGCCCGCGGGCAGCGGGTGCGGAACCGGCACCCGCTCGGCGGGTTGATCGGCGACGGCGGCTCGCCCTTGATCGTGGCCGAGGCGCGCTTGGCGCCCGGCTCGGTGGACGGGATGGAGTCAAGCAGCGCGCGGGTGTAGGGGTGCAGCGGCTCGCGGTACACCGCCTCGCCGGGGCCGACCTCGCACAGCTTGCCGAGGTACATCACCGCCACCCGGTCGCTGACCTGCTTGACCAGCGCCAGGTCGTGCGCGATGAACAGGTAGGACAGGCCGAGTTCGGCGCGCAGCTTCTCGAACAGGTTGAGCACCTGCGCCTGGATCAGCACGTCGAGCGAGGACACCGCCTCGTCGCAGATGATCAGCGACGGCGCCAGGGCCAGCGCCCTGGCGATCGCGACGCGCTGCGCCTGCCCGCCGGACAGTTCCCTGGGGTGCCGCTTGCGGTACCGCACGGGGTCAAGGCCCACCAGGTCGAGCAGTTCGCTGACCCGGTCGCGCCTGGCGGTCCTGTCGCCGCTGCGGTAGGCGATCAGCGGCTCCTCGACGATGCTGTGCACCTGCCATTTCGGGTCGAGCGACCCGAACGGGTCCTGGAAGACGAACTGCATGTGCCGCCGCGCCTGGAGCAGCTTCCTGCCGCGCAGCCTGGTCAGGTCGGCGCCGCGGAGCACGACGGAGCCGGAATTCGGCCGCGGCGCCTGCAGCAGCGCGCGTGCCAGCGTCGACTTGCCGGACCCTGTCTCGCCCACGATGCCGAGCGTCTCGCCGGGCATGACGTCGAACGACACGCCGGACACCGCCTGCACGACGCCGGCCTTGCCGCCGCCGCGCTCGCGGACGACGAACTCCTGGACGACATCGCGTGCCGACAGCAGCGGCTCGCCGGCCGGCCGCTTGCCAGTGGTCGGTTCAGCGGTCATGTGCTGCTCCGTTCTCGCAGGGATGCCAGCATGCCCACCGGTGCCCAGGAGCGTGCTCGACCAGCGCCGGCTCCTTCGCCACGCAGTCGCCGGCGGCGCTGGCGCAGCGCGGCGCGAACGAGCAGCCGGGCGGCAGCGCGGTCGGGTCCGGCGGGCGGCCGCCCACCACGGGCAGCGCCGAGTGCGCGGGCCGCTCCAGGTGCGGGATCGCGTCGAGCAGCGCCCTGGTGTAGCGCATCCTGACGGCCCCCCCGGCGCCGAACAGTTGGGCGGCGGGCGCCTGCTCCACGATCCTGCCCGCGTACATCACCATGACCTCGTCGGCGTAGGACGCGGCGAGCCCCATGTCGTGGCTGATGAGGATCAGCGCCATGTCGAGCTCGGCCTGCAGGTCGAGCAGGAGTTCCATGATCTGCGCCTGGGTGGTCACGTCGAGGGCGGTGGTGGCCTCGTCGGCGATCAGCAGCTTGGGCCGGCATGCCAGCGCGATCGCGATCATCACGCGCTGCCGCATGCCGCCGGAAAGCTGGTGCGGGTACTCGTGGAACCGCCGCTCGGCGGCCGGGATGCGCACCAGCCGCAGCAGTTCGATCGCCTGCGTCTGGGCCTCGCGCTTGGTCACCTTGCGGTGCGTCCTGATGGCCTCGGTGATCTGCAGGCCGGCTCGCATCGTCGGGTTGAGTGAGCGCGCCGGATCCTGGAACACCATCGCGAGGTCGGATCCGCGGTGCCTGCGCAGCTCGGCGTCGGACAGGCCGAGCAGCTCAGAGCCGCGCAGCCGGGCGGACCCGGTGATCGCGGTGCCCGTCGGCAGCAGCCCCATGATCGCCCGGCAGCAGACGGTCTTGCCCGACCCCGACTCGCCGATGATGGCGAGGGTGCGCCCGGGATCGACCGTGAAGCTGACCCCGCCGACGGCCCGGACTTCGCGGCCGCCGACCGCGAAGGTGACCCGCAGGTCATCGACGTGCAGCAGGGCGTCGGTCATTGCGTTCCCCATCGTTCGCGCAGCGCGTCGCCGAGCAGGTTCAGCGCCGCCACGGTGATCAGCAGGGCGATCGACGGGATCAGCACGTACTCCGGCTGGGCCGTCAGGACCTGCTGTCCGTTCGAGATCATGTTGCCCCAGCTCGCCTCGGGCGCCGGGATGCCGTAGCCGAGGAAGTCGAGCGCGCCCTCCAGGATGATCACCACGCCGATGCCGAGCAGGCTGAACGTCACGAGGGGCGGCATGATGTTCGGCAGGATGTGGCGGGTGATGATGCGCCAGGCGCGGGTGCCTGACAGCTTGGCGGCGGTCATGTACGGAAGTCCGCGCAGTGTCAGCGTGGCGCCCCGCGTGACCCGCCCGACGGCCGGGATGCCGAACACCGACAGCGCCAGGATCACGTGGAACTCGCTCGGCCCGAGCCCCACGGCGATGACCAGCGCGAGCACCAGGGCGGGGAAGGCGATCAGGATGTCGAGCACCCGCGACAGAACCGCGTCCACCCAGCCGCCGAAGTAGGCGGAGACGACCCCGAGCGTGCCGCCGACCGCGATGCCGATGGCCGTGACGGCCGCGCCGATCTCGAACGCCATCTGGCCGCCGTACACCAGTTCGGAGAAGATGTCGACGCCCTGGATGTCCGTGCCGAGCCAGTGCCCCGGCGAGAACGGCGGCTCGTTGTTGTAGATGATGTTCCCGTTGGTCGACGAGGGCAGCGTGATGATCAGCGGCAGCACGAAGCACATGCCGAGCATCAGGGCGAGGATCCCGGCGGGCACCCAGAGCCGGAGCGCGCGGCCCACCCGCTGGATCCGCAGCCGGCGGGCGTTGACCAGGGAAGGCAGCGGCGGCGGAACGGGGGTCGCGAGCGTTACGTCAGGAAGTGGAACTGCCATACCGGATCCTTGGGTCGAGTACCGCGTACGCCATGTCGGCGAGCAGGTTGCCGAGCACGGTCACGAGCGCGAAGACCAGCGTGATTCCCTCCAGCATGGGCACGTCGTGGTTGCTGATGCCGGTCAGCAGGTCGCTGCCGATGCCCTGCACCTGGAAGATCGTCTCGATGATGGCCGTCGCGCCGACCAGCCCGCCCAGGTTGAGCCCGATGACGGTGATGAGGTTGAAGACCGAGTTCCGCAGCGCGTGCCTGATCAGCACCCGCCACGGCGGGAGGCCCTTGGCCTTGGCGGTGACGATGTAGTCCTCGCGCTGCATCTGCTCGATCAGGTCGGCCCGCAGCAGCCGGGTGTAGATCGCGAACAGCCCGAACCCGATCGCGCAGGCGGGCAGCGTCAGGTTCTGGAAGAACGAGACGGGGCCGGTGACCGCGCTTGACAGCACGGGGAACCATCTCAGCTTGACCGCGAAGACGATGATGAGCAGGAACGCGAACACGTAGGGGGCGGTGGACAGCCCGAGCATGCTCACCGTCAGGCTGATCCGGTCCGCGATGCCGTTCGGCCGGCGCGCCGCGAGCGTCGCGACGATGATCGCCAGCAGCACCGAGACGACCAGCGCGTACAGCAGCAGGTACAGGGTGGTCGGCACGCGGGTGGCCAGTTCGTGGTTGACGCTCGCGCCTTCGACGGTCGTGCCGAGGTTTCCGTGCAGCACGCCGACCAGCCAGTGCCAGTATCGCTGCCAGAACGGCTGGTCCAGGCCGAGCTTGTGGTTGAGCGCGGCCACCGCTGCGGGGGTCGCGTTCAGCCCGAGTATCGCCTGGGCGGTGTCGTTGGGCAGGGCGCTCAGGACCAGGAAGGTCAGGAACGTCACGCCGATGAGCACCGGGACCGCGGCCAGCAGCCGCCGTCCCACCGTCCGCAGGGCTGGCGAGCCGGTGAGCCGGCGCGCGCGGTCGCGCGCGCCGGCCCCGCCGGCCTGGAGCTGGATTTGTGGTGCCAGCGCCATGATTGTTCTGTCCTCCAGTAAGTGCGCGATGAGCGGTGTCAGGAGCCCGGGTTGTAGTACACGTCTTCCCACGGGATCGTCGGCACGACCGCGACGGAGGCCAGCGGCGTGGTCAGGCCGGGCCCGGCGATGCCGTGCACCGAGATGTTCGCCGGGGAGAAGGTGAAGTAGAACGGCCCGTAGTACTTCTGGGCGATGTACGCCGCGGCCTGGTGGTAGTACTTGCACCGGGTGGCCATGTCCGTCGAGCCCTGCGCGTTCTGGAGCATCGCGTCGAGCTTGGGGTCGTGCACGCCGCTGAACGGCGAGGTGGAGTCGAACCGGAAGCCGACGCCGACGCCGCCCGCCGGGTCGTAAGCGCCCGCGGTCTGGACCATCGCCTGCCAGTTCATGCCGTGGTTGGCCTCGAAGGCCGCGATCAGCCCCGACAGCGGCCAGGACTGGATGTTGACCTTGAGCCCGAGCTGCTCCCATTCGGCGCGCAGCGCGTCCATGGAGTCCTGCGCGGTCGACAGGGCGATCGTGCCGAGCTGGATCGTCACCTTGTTCAGGCCGCTCTGAGCGATCAGCTGCTTGGCCAGCGTCGGGTCATATCCCTGGTACCCGGGCACGTACTGCTCGTAGCAGATGCCGCCGGGCCCGGTGAAGCTCTCGGTGATCGGGTACCGGCCGCCGAACAGGTGCTGCAGGATCGGCTGGAAGTTCGTGGCCGCGTAGATCGCCTGGCGCGCCTTGGGATTCTTGAACGGCGGGACCGCCGTGTTCAGCTGCAGGTCGTAGGGGGACGTGCCGAGGTTGTTGTCCACCGTGAAGTGCGCCGCGGACTCGTTGATCAGCTGCGTCGTGGACATGTCCTCGTAGACCTGGCCCTGGTTGGCCAGCATCGCCTCGTACGCCGCCTCGTCGCTGCCGACCGTCTTGAACGTGATCGCGTCCAGGTACGGGTGGCCCGCCTGCCAGTAGTTCGGGTTCTTCTTGACGATCAGCTCGCTGTTGGGGATGTTGGTCACCACCTGGAACGGCCCGGCGCCGACCGGGTTCTGCCCGAACGAGGCGCCTTCCTTCTGCAGGGCCGTGGGCGAGGCGATCCAGTTGGGGATCGAGTCGAAGAGCTGGTCGACGAAGGCGGCGTTCGGCACGGTCTGGTGAACGACGATCGTGTACGGCCCGGTGACGTCGATGGCCCCCGGAGCGGGCGGCTCAGCGGTGAAGGGCGGGCTGCCCTTGGGCACCGGCAGCTCCTTGATCAGCCACGGCGGGTTGAGGCCGTTGCTGATCCCGGTCTTGCCCAGGTCCCGCATCCAGTTGTAGTACACGGCCTGGGCGTTGAACGGGGTGCCGTCGGTGAACTTGACGCCTGGGCGGAGGGTGATCGTCACGGTCTTGGCGTCGGGGCTGAACGTGTAGCCGGTGGCCAGGTCATCGATGATCGTGCCGTTCGGGCCGAGCTCGAAGAGCTGCCCGTAGATCGCGGTCATGAAGTCCTGGGTGGCGGCGCCTTCCTTGTTCGTCGCCGGGTCGAGGGTCGACCATGCGCCGGAATAACCGGAGCTCTCCAGGACCGTGATCGACCCGCCCGACTTGACCGGAGCGGCCGATGCCGTCGTTCCGGGGGACGGGCTGCTGCTCGACGACGGCGACGCCGAACTGCTGCACGCGGCAGCGGTAGAGACTGCGAGTACGGCCGCCCCAGCCAGGCAGGCGGTCCGTATTGACTTAAGCCGAAAACTCACGGCATTCACCTACTCGTGATAATTCGTACGCTGGCATGTGACAAAAGATCAGTCGAGCGTCTAAAGATTTGTCTTGGATACTCTCACTCGGCCGATGGTGCTGCAAGTGCGTATATTCCAGTGCAACCTCGTCGCGTAGCTGCTTGTAACCTGGCACGCCCGCCCGCGCGCCGCCCTTGTGTCTTACCACAAAACGGGCTTACGGCGCGCCCCGCCAGCAGCGCGCCGCAGCGCGGTGAGCACCTGAAGAGATTGCGGCGATCACCTATATCTATCAGGCTGCTGAGATGGCTGAAGATCCGCGGAGAGTTTCCCGGGTATGCGCGCACCACCCGAAAGACACACCATGACCACCATCGCGGACATCCAGGCGTCAAGCACCGCGACCGTACCACATTCCGGCGAGCCGGTCAGCCGCCCCTGGCCCGCCGCCGGCGGCCCGCGCTAGCCCCACACCTCGGACGCGGTCTGCACCACGAGGCGGAGCTTGGCGATCTCCTCCTGCAGGGTCAGGGCGTTGCCTTCGGCCGTGGAGGAGAAGCCGCACTGCCCGGACAGGCACAGCTGGTCCAGCGGCACGTACCGGGCGGCCTGCTCGATCCGCCGCTTGAGCCAGTCCCCGGACTCCAGCCCGGGCCGCTTGGTGGTCACCAGGCCGAGCACCACCCGCTTGCCTGGCGGCACCAAGCGCAGCGGCTCGAACCCGCCGGAGCGCTCGTCGTCGTACTCAAGGAAGAACCCGTCCACGTCGAGCTCGTTGAACAGCGCCTCGGCCACGAAGTCGTAGCCGCCGGAGGCCACCCAGGAGGACCGGTAGTTGCCGCGGCACAGGTGCGTGGTGACCGTCATCCCGTCCGGCCGGGCCGCGACCGCGCCGTTGATCAGGCTGATGTACCGCAGGTGCATGTGCTCGGCGTCCTCGCCGCGCTCGCTGATGTACGCGCGCTGCGCCGGGTCGTTCAGGTACGCCAGGCTGATGTCGTCGATCTGCAGGTACCGGCAGCCGAGCGCGCCGAGGCGCCGTACCTCCTCGGCGTAGGCGGCCGACACGTCGGCCCAGAACTGCTCGGCGTCGGGGTAGACGCTCTCGTCGAGGACCGCGCGGACGCCGGACCGGTAGTGGACCATGGACGGCGCGGGAATCGTCAGCTTGGGCACCAGCGGCGGGCTGCCCCCCGGGGAGGACAGCCCGCCCGCGACCGACCGCAGGAACGCGAAGTCGTCGCCGAAGATCGTCTTGTCCATCGACACCGGCCGGGTCACCCGGATCGCGGGCGGCGTGAACTCGATCGTCGTCTCGGCGTTGCGGAACTGGGAGACCAGGGTGCCCGGCAGCCGGCTGATCCCGCCGATCTGGTAGATGAAGTCCATGTGCCAGGACCCCCGGCGGAACTCGCCGTCGGTCACCGCGCGCAGGCCGACGTCGCGCTGCAGCGCCACCGCGTCGCGGATCGCCGCGTCTTCTGCGGCCCGCAGCTCCCGCGCCGTGATCTTCCCGGCCGCGTGCTCCTGCCTGGCCGCCAGCAGCGAAGGCGGCCGCAGCAGGCTGCCCACGTGATCGGCGCGGAACGGCGCAAGCTCCCGGGGCGCCGTCACCGCGGCGCCCCGGGCGGGCGGGTCGCGAACGGGGCCGGGCCGCCGCCGTCAAGGACCAGCGTCTGGCCGGTCATGTAGCCGGACCCCTCCGAGGCCAGGTACGCGACGGCCGCCGCGATGTCGCGCGGGTAGCCGGGCCGGCCGACGGCCAGCATCGAGCCGCGCCGCTTGACCTCCGCCTCCACGTCCAGGCCCGGGTCGACGCTGAGCACCGAACGGCTGGTGGCGACCATGCCCGGCGCGATGGCGTTGACGGTGACGCCCCACGGCGCCACGTCGGCGGACAGCGCGCGGGTGAAGCCGAGCACCGCCGCCTTGGACGCCGAATAGGCGGTGGACTTCGCCGCCGCCACCTGGCCGGCCTGGGACGAGATGTTGATGATCCGGCCCCAGCGCTGCGCCCGCATGTGCGGCACCGCGAACCGCGACATCAGGTAGGTGCCGCGCAGGTTGATGCCGATGACCATGTCCCAGACCTCGACCGGCACCTCCTCGATGTCCTGCCTGTCCAGCCCCTGCGGCGCCGCGGCGCCGTTCACCAGGATGTCCAGCCGGCCCCGCCACGCGGCGGCGGCCTCCACCATGGCGCGCGCGTCGGCTTCCACCGAGATGTCGCCGAGCAGGCTCGTCGCCGTGCCGCCGGACGCGGTGATCTCCTGCACCAGCGAGTCGACGCCGCGCCACCCGTCGCCGGGCAGGCCGACGATCTCCTGGCGCCTGTTCGGCACGCCGGCCGGCTGCTTGTCGGTGACCACGACGGCCACGCCGGACGCGGCGAGCGTGCCGGCGATGGCCCGGCCCATCCCGTCACGCTTGCCGCAGCCGGTTATCAGCGCCACCCGCGAGCTCAACGCAGGTCCGCCGGGTAGGTGATGTCGATCGCGTCAGCGGCCACACCCAGCGCGTTGCTCAAGATGCCGCGCATCAGGTCCTTGGGGACCAGGCAGTCCTCACACGCCTGCGGCGAGGCGGTGATGACCACCCAGATCCGCAAGTCGTCCCCGTCGATGTCCATGTGGTAGCCGTCAGCCTCCAGAGTGCGGGCGAGCGCCGCCGTTCGTTCGGAATAATTCACAGCTTTTCCTCCACCGCGGTCGCGAGCCCTGACCACTCGCCGAAGATGCGCACCACCATCGAGATCCCGGCGTTCTTCGCCCCGGCCACCACGACAGGGATCTGCCGCGGCTGCGACAGGACGCGGTGGAAGTGCTCGTCGGGGACGGGCTCGGCATCCGCGCTCGCGCCCAGGCGCAGCACATGGCCCTTGCCCGCCCGCCGCATCTGCCCGGCGGTGCGGCCGGAGTGCTCGATCAGCCAGTTCTGTATGTCCTGTTTGGTAAGGCCGGCGCCCGCGAACTGCTGCGCGTGCTCCGGGCACAGCACCAGGGCGACCGGGGTCTGCGGGAAGATCTGCGGTCCGAGCCGGCCGATCGTGTCGGCGAAGTCCGCCAGCACCTCCTCGGCGACCGCGGTGGCACGGTTGTCGACGAACTCGCAGGTCCTGGTCAGCATGGCCGACACCGCGCTGATCCCGGGGTGGCCGGCGTCCGCGGCGAGCGGCTGCCACGGGGACTCTTCCTCGTTCTCCGCGACGCAGATCGACCACCGGCCTGGCACGCCCTGGGTGGCCTGCCCGAGCACGTGCTGGCGGATGCCGAAGGCGTTGCGCACGATCAGCCCGATCGCCCGCGGGATCGTGGCGTTAGGCCGGAAGCCGGGGCCGAACGCGCCGCCGGCCGTGTTGAACCCGAGTTCGTGCCTGACCGGCCCGTTGACCACGATCAGCGGCGCCGGCCCGCTGGTGGACTGGAAGCCGCCGCCGCGCGCGGCGCGCTCGCGCATCAGCGCGTCGAACGCGGCGAGCACCACCGGGAAGTACTCGGGCTTGCAGCCCGCCATCGCCGCGTTGACCGCGGCCAGGTAGACGGTGCAGTCGCGGCCCACCTGCTCGAGCGAGCCGATGATCTCCTCCGGCGCGCGGGAGGTCGTGGCCAAGAACGCGTCCACCAGCGGCCTGGAGGCGGGCACCAGCGGCAGGCCGTCGGACCAGCCCTGCTCGTAGCAGTACTCGATGGCCCGCTGGGCCTGGTCAGGGTCGGGCGCCGCCCCGGCGACGGCGTCGGCGACGGCGCCCGGTACTGGATCGGTCATGCGTCTTTGTCTGTCACAAGGGCGACCACGTCGTCAAGCACGAGCGCGGCGCGCTCCCTGACCTGGTCTTCGCTGAGCGCCGCGACCGGGTGCTCCGTGGTGGCGTACCGGAAGCCGGGCGCGCCGCGCAGTTCGGCCATCGCCTCGGTCGTGGCGCGGAACGAGGTGGTGACGATCACCGCGGCGGGAACCCCGGCGGCCTCGAACACGACCCCGTCGGCGGCGGCCGCCGCGCTGCAGGAGCCGCAGTCTCCCACGCCGGTGACGATGACGTCCGCCTCGGCGGCCATCTCCTTGATCACGTCATCGGACTCGGGCACGGCGAAGTTCAGCTTGGTCCGGTGCGTGAGGCTCGCGACGCCGTAGTTCTCCACGAGCAGGCGGCCGACCTCGTGCAGGAACGGGGCGGCGTTCTGCTTGGTGTTGATCAGCAGGCCGACCCGGGCGCCCCGCAGGTCACGAGGCCGCGGCGCGCGCGGCGCCGCCGGCCTGGGCGGCTTGCCCGCGACGGCTCCTGTGGGGTCGAGGATCGCGTTCGGCATAATGCTCCTCAGTTCTTCGGGCGGCTCAGTGCCGGTGGACGATGACGCCGCGAATGTTCTTGCCATCCATCTTGCGCCCACGCTGAAGACGGGCAGCCAGCCCACCATTAGTTTTCATATCACGCGCTTCCCGTCGCGCCAAGTGTCATATATCGTGAGCCCCAGACCGCCTCAGGCGGTTATGAGCAGCACTGAAAACCCCGTGCCTCACTCTGTTGCCGAACCCAGCGACGGCGTCCGTCACGGCCCCCAGGCCGGCCCGGCGCCGCCGGAGACATCACCGACATCTTCGAGGAGTAGCAAGTGGCAGACATGGTTCGCGCCGTCGTGCAGACCGGGCCGCGGCAGGTGGAGATGCGGGAGTATCCCCGGCCCGCGCTCGGCGGCGACACCGGCGCGCTGCTGCGCGTGGAGGCGTGCGGCATCTGCGGCAGCGACGTCGAGCAGTACAAGGGGGCCATGGGCGGCCGCGGCCTGCCGATGATCCCCGGCCACGAGCCCCTCGGCATCATCGAGGAGATCACCGACGAGACCGCCGCGCGCTGGGGCGTGCGGGCCGGCGACCGGGTCGCGGTGGAGATCCTCATCCCCTGCCGGTCCTGCGGCCGCTGCCTGGCCGGCAGCTACATGAACTGCAAGAACCGGGTCGGCAGCCACGGCGGCGGCAACCCGCCCGCGCGCAAGGACCGGCTGACCGGCGGCTACGCCGAGTACATCGACCTGCACCCGAATTCGATCGTGCATCCGATGAGGAACGACATCCCCGCCGAGATCGCCGTCATGTACAACCCGCTCGGCGCCGGCGTGCGCTGGGCGCTGCACTACGGCGGGGTGCACCTCGGCTCGACGGTGCTCGTGCTCGGCGCCGGGCAGCGCGGGCTGGCCGCGATCCTCGCCTCGCGGTACGTCGGCGCGGGCACGATCATCGCCACCGGCCTGACCCGCGACGCCAGCAAGCTCGAGCTCGCGAAGGAGTTCGGCGCCGACGTCACGATCAACGTCGAGGAGGAGAACACCGTCGAGCGGGTCCGCGAGCTGACCGGCGGCGAGGGCGTGGACGTGGTGCTCGATCTGACCCCGATGGCCCTGCAGCCGATCCAGGACGCGGTCGACGCGGTGCGCTGGGGCGGCACGATCGTGCTGGCCGGCCTCAAGGGCGGCGGCAAGCTCGAGCTCTCCACCGACATGCTCATCAACAAGGCGCTCACCGTGAAGGGCGCGTTCTCGGTGGACGCGGCCGGCTACGAGAACGCGATCAAGCTGATAGAGTCCGGCAAGTTCCCGCTGCACAAGATGCAGACGCACAAGTTCGGCCTGGACGACACCGAGCACGCCATCCGGCTGCTGGCCGGCGAACTGCCGGGTGAAGACGGCATCCACGTCGCGATCATGCCGGGCCTGTGAGGGGGATTCGCGGATGCCTGTTATCGACTCGCACGCGCACATCTTCCCTGCCGACTTCGGCCCGCCCCCGGCCGGCTGCGACCCGGCGTCCTGGCCGTCGACCGAGCCCGCCGACGACGGCGGCAAGTTCCTCGTCAACGGCCCGATGCGGTTCCCGGCCAAGGCGGCCTGGTTCGACGCCGAACGCCGGCTCGAGGCGTCCGCGGCCAGCGGCGTGGACGCCGAGCTGCTGTCCCCGTTCCCCGCGATCTTGAACTACCGGGTCCCTGCCGGGGTCGGCCGCGACATGTGCCGGGTGACCAACGAGTACATCGCCGGCCTGGTCGCCGCGTTCCCGGCCCGCTTCTACGGCCTTGGCACCGTGCCCTTGCAGGACCCGGACCTGGCGGCGGCCGAGCTGGCCGAGGTCGTGAAGACAGGGCTTGCCGGGGTCGAGATCGCCTCCAACGTCAACGGGAAGTCGCTGCACGAACCGCAGTTCGACGGCTTCTGGGCCGAGGCGGAACGGCTCGGCAGCGCCGTCTTCGTGCACGGCATGCCGGTCCCCTCCGACCGGCTGCCCGGGGCGGCGGGCGCGACGTTCGGCGTCGGCGCGGAGGCCACGCTCGGCGCCGCGGCGATCATCACGGGCGGGGTGGCGGAGAAGTACCCGGGCCTGCGGATCTCCTTCAGCCACGCCGGCGGCGGGTTCCCGCTGGTGCTGACCCGCGCCCAGTGGTTCTGGGGCCGCACCTGGAACGAGGAGCCGCCGCTGCCGCAGGACGCGCGCCCCGAGGCCAGGCCGTGGTTCGCCGAGCACGGGCCGATCGAGCTGGCCCGCCGGTTCTACTACGACTCGCTGGTCTTCGACCGGCGCGCCATCAGGTACCTCGCCGACATGTTCGGCGCCGACCGGCTGCTCGTCGGCTCCGACTTCCCGGCGATGGCCCGGGAGCAGCCGATCGCCGCGACGCTGCGTTCGATGGGGCTTTCCGAGGCCGAACTCGGGGACATCCTGTGGCGCAACTGCTTCCGGTTCCTCGGTGTCGAACCGCCACAGTTATCGTAGATAGCCGTGAGCAGCCTCTCGACCTACCTCGACGAGCTCGAGGACGGAGAAGCCGCCCCGGAGCCGTGGACCTCCCCCGGCCCCGTGGCGCAGCGGCCGCCCCGGCTGCTGCTCACGCTGCTCGGCGACTACTGGTGGCAGCGGACCGAGCCGCTGCCGTCGGCGGCGATCGTCGCGCTGCTCGCCGGGTTCGGCGTCAGCGACTCCGCCGCCCGCGCCGCGCTGTCCCGGATGACCCGCAACGGGCTGCTGGTGACATCGCGCAGCGGGCGGCGGACGTTCGCCAGGCTCAGCCCGCGGGCCGCCGACGTGCTCGACGACGGCGCGCGGCGCATCTTCTCCTTCGGCGAGGCCGGCGCGCCGTGGGACGGCCAGTGGTCCCTGGTGGCCTTCTCGATCCCCGAGCACCACCGGGCGGCGCGGGACGAGCTGCGCAAGGTGCTGCGCTGGCTCGGCTTCGCGCCGCTGTACGACGGCCTGTGGGTGGCGCCCCGCGACCACGCGGACGGGGTGATCACCCGGCTGCGCGAGCTCGGCATCGGCACCGCCACCGCCTTCCGCGCCACCGCGGTGCCCGGCTGCGGCGGGCTCGGCATCTCCGCGCGCGCCTGGGACCTGGACGGGCTCCGCAGGCGGTACGAGGAGTTCATCACGTTCGCGGGCGAGCTGCGCGACCAGGTCACGGCCGGCGAGATCTCGCCGGCGGACGCGCTCGTCGCGCGCACCCGCGTGATGAACGAGTGGCGGGCGTTCCCCGCCATGGACCCGGAGCTTCCCGCCGAGCTGCTGCCCCCGGCGTGGCCGCGGGCCGCGGCCCGCGAGCTGTTCATCGCCTGCTATGACCTGCTCGGGCCGCTGGCGGTCCGCCGCGTCCGGCAGATCATCGGCGACTACGATCTGGCGCTGGCCGGGCTCGCCTGCTATCACAGCACGGAGCTGATCCTGTCAGGGGACTAGCCTGCTCCCTGGGCCTTACCCGACGGTCATCGCGAAGATGTGCAGCGCCGCGTGGTAGCCCGCCGCAGTGCCAGGGCTCGGCAGCTGCACGGCCTGCACCGTCTTGCCCGCGGCCAGCGGCACCGACTGCTCGAACAGGTAGATGGTGTGCCCGGAGGACCCGGTCGGGTAGTTCGCGTAGTTCACCGCGGCGGCCTGCGTGCTGGGGGGATTGCCGTTGGCTCCCGCGGGGTACCAGAAGTTGCCCACGTCCAGCGTGAACGACTGCGTCGTGCCGTCGGTGTAGTAGATCGTCCCTGTCCCGGATTCCGGTGAGTTGTTCGCCGCGGCCAGGAAGCCGAGCGTCGAGCCCGAACCCGAGAAGAGCCGCCGGTCCGTGCCGTCTACAACGGCACCGGGCGGTTCGGTAACCAGCCCGCATTCGGGCTGGGATATCTCGCCAAGCCGTCCGCCTGGGCGGTCGCGTACACGCGGCGGTCGGCGGCGGTTTTCACGCCGTCCGCGTCCCAGGCCCGCCCCGGCTGGGACCGGCTGCTTGCCGCGCCCATCGCGCAGATCACCGGATGGCTGCTGGTGCCCGCCGCCGTCGTCGCGATCGCGGGCATCATCGCCGTTTGCCGCGCCCGCGGGCAGGCGGCCAGGCGGCAGCACGCGCCAGTCATGCTCTGGGGCCTGTGGCTGCTCGCCTTCGCGGTCGTCTTCAGCATCGGCTCCTTCGTGCAGAGTTACTACTTCGCGATCCTGAGTCCCGCGATCGCGGCGCTGTGCGCGCTGGGCGCAAGGGCCGCGCTCGATCGCTTCGCGGCATTCCGCTGGCGCGTGGCGTTCGCGGCCGGCGTCGCCATAGCGGCCCTGTGGTCGGCCGCCGTCCTGGCCGAAGCCGGCCCGTCGTGGCGCGGCGCCGCCTTCGCGGCCGGCGCGACCGCCCTGGTGACCGGGGCCGTCGCCGTCGGCCTGCTCGCCATGGGACGCCCGGGGCGGCTGGCCCGGCTCGCGCTGGCCCTGACGGCGGCCGCCGGGCTGGCTGGCCCCGTCGTGGCCGACGGCTGGCTGCTCGCGCATCGCGCCGGGCCGTTCGACGTCCCGCTCAGCCCCGGAGGAACGTTCGCCGTGAGCGCCCCGTCGCTCGCCAGGGCGCGCCTTGAACACCCCGGCTACGGCGGCACGATCTTCCCGACGGTGTCCGCGACGGCGTGGCGGCAACTGCAGGCGTATGGCCAGCGGGCCAACGGCTTGACCCCGCACGGCACGTGGCTGGCCGTCTACGGATCGGCCGCGAGCACGTACGTGCTGAGCGGCATCCGGCAGGTGCTTCCGATCGGCGGCTTCACCGGATCGGCGCCGTTTCCCACGGCCGGCCAGCTCATCCGGATGCTCCTCCGCCATCAGATCGCCTGGGCGGAAGTCCCGGGTCCGGGGGATGTTCGCTACGACGACCCACGGGTGCAGGCCATCACGAAGTACTGCGTCCAGGTGGACCGCTACGGCGACATGACCGCCAGAGGACGGACGTACGACTGCCGCGACGCATGATGGATGCCGACGCCTGGCCTGGGGTTTCAGGCCGCGTAGCGGCGCGGTTCCTCGGCAGAAGAGGAGCCCACATGCGCGACTACGGCTACCACAACGACGGCCGGTTCCCCGACGAGACCCCGGTCGAGGTCCGCTACCCGCGCTCGAAGCAGCAGGAGCGGGGCGACCGCGAGCAGTGGCCGTGGCTGCCAGGGTCGATTCTAGAGCAGTGCGGCCCGGACGAATGGCAGGTGTGCGTCACGGTCAGGGAACTGGCCGTGCTGCGCGACGGCAGGCGGGCACCGCGCGGGACCGCCGCCCGTAACCTCTACTACCCGTGCTGCTTCCGCGGCAGCTCTGAGATCCGGAGGCGCACCACGCCCGGCAGCGCGGACCCCGGCACGCAGCCAGGGACGGGCCGGTGAGCGGGGACCGGGTGACCCGCTTCGCGACCGCCGCCGTGGTCTGCGCGGTGGCCGCCTTCGCGGCGGTGGTCTCCTACTCGCACATCTACGGGCTGGGCCGGGCGCACGGCCAGGACGGCACGGCGGCCCGGCTGCTGCCGTTGAGCGTGGACGGGCTGATCGTGGCCGCCTCGCTGGTGCTGCTGCACGAGGCCCGCAACGGCCGGGACGCGCCAGCGCTGGCCCGGTGCATGCTGTGGCTCGGCATCGGCGCCACCATCGGCGCGAACATCGCCTACGGCACCGGATACGGGCTGCTCGGCGCGCTGATCTCGGCCTGGCCCGCGGTGGCGTTCATCGGCGCGGTGGAGATCGCGATGCAGCAGGTGCGGCGCGCACCCGGGCCAGGCCAGGCTGCCAGCGGGCCGGCTGCGCCGCCGGTGCCGGGCGATGTGGAGCAGGCGGTCCGCGCGGCGTATGCGGCGTCGGTCGCGGCCGGCGCGCCGCTGAGCCAGCGGGCCATGGCGGACCGGTTCGGCCTGTCCCGGCGCAAGGTCAGCCAGCTCATGACAACCGCCGCCGCCGAGGCTGACGGGCACTCCCCGGCCGGGGCGGCGGCAGCATGAACCGGTACGGCGCGGCGGTGATGCGGCACTGGGCACGCAGCCGGACATGTGCTCAAGGATTCGGCGCGCGCCTCGTCAAGTCGGCGCGGCGCGCTCTGCCTGGTCCCCGGGCGTACGCTGGGGTTGTCCAAGTTCCGACAGTGCGGGCGAGGTCTGCCATGGATCACAGCGCGGATGATGGCGGCATAGGGCTTGCCGTCCGGCGCGCCAGGCATTCCCGGGGGCTGACGCTGGAGCAGCTGGCCGGGCTGGTCGGAAGGTCCAAGGCGTGGCTTTCCATGATCGAAAACGGGCAGCGCCCGCTGGACAAGCGCGCCGATATCGCCGCTCTGGCCTCTGCGCTGGAGGTATCGGCGGACGCGCTGCTCGGTCAGCCTGCCCCGGAGATCCAGCCCGGCAGGCAGGCCGTGAATCTGCTGCCGCTGCGCGCCGTCCTGCTTGACGGGTCCCCTGATGATCCGCCGGACGTTCCCCGCCCGGCCGGTCGCGGTGCTTGGCGCGCTGAATGGCGAGATGGATGCCGCGCTGCGCAAGGCGGACTACGACACGATGTACCGCGCGCTGCCGGAGCTGATCGGGGAGCTGGAGGTTCACGCGGCCACGGCAGACGGCCCGGCAAGGGATGAGGCGCTGCGGCAGCTCATCCTCGGGTGCGGGTCGGCGTCCATCATGCTCCGGCATTTCGGGCATACTGATCTGGGCTGGATCGCGGCCGAGCGGGGCCGGCAGGCCGCCGTAATGCTGGCAGACCCTGCATGGACAGGGGCGGCGGCGTACGAGGCTGCGCACGCGCGCAGTTCGGCGAACAAACCCCGGGCTTTGATGGTGACGCCGAAGGCGGCCGACGAGCTTGAGCCGCATATCGGGGACAGCGCGTTCGCGCGTCAGGTGTACGGGATGCTGCGTCTTTCGTCTGCGTTGTCCCGCGCGGTGGAAGGTGATCACGCGGGCGCGGACGATCACGCGGCGGAGGCGGCCCGGACGGCAGCATCCCTGGGCGACAGGCCCGACGCGTTCGAGTTGTTCGGCCCGGCGAACGTGGGCGTATGGCGGGCATCGTTCGCGGTCGAGGCGGGCAACGCCGAGGCAGCCCTCCGCCACGCCGCCGTAGACCCGCGCACTCTTGCGTCGGGGAACCGGCGCGCGGCGCTGAGCATCGAGAGGGCCCGTGCCCTGGCGATGCTCGGCAAGGACGCCGAAGCGATCACGGAACTGCGCCGCGCCGAGCGGCTGTCCCCCCAGCAAGTGCACAACTACCCGCTGGTCAGGGAGCTGGTAAAGGGCATGCTCGAACGAGCGCGCCGCCAGGCCGGCGGCCGGGAGCTGCGCGGGCTGGCCTGGCGGATGGACGTGATTTAGCGCCCGTTCACTTTTGTGAACTTCCCCGCGCCGTCCCTTCATACGGTTGCCGTCATGGCAATGGAACCGGGGACGGCCAGATGACGGTCTACCTATGGGACGCGGCCGGCCCTGCAGCATCTTGGTCCGGCATCAGCGGCAGCTTTCCCCTCTTCCGCGGCTTCGCTGCCTGCGCTTTCTTCTTCCTGCGCTTCTGCGCCGGGGTGCTGATCACGTCCTCCGGCCTGCGGGGAACCGGGACGGCGTCGTAGACGCCCGCGACCTCGGCCATCCGCTTGCGGC
>DAHVAN010000068.1 GCA_027314595.1 Actinomycetota bacterium
GGTCACAACCGATCCACTGTCATCGCGAAGTCTCATGCCGGGCACTCCCGCCGGCGCGCGGTACCGGGGCCGGACGATGACCGGGGCGGGCCGACGAGGGCTGGCGACGGCGCGCGCAGGCCCCCGATGTAGCCTTGATCAGGCCAGCCGGAAGCGTCAGCGTGCCGCATGTGACCTGCGGCTACGGCTGCGTGGTAATGGGGTTGGCCTTCTGGCGCGTAAGCCCGTCCGGGTCAGCGCCAGACTGTCATGCTGGGGGGAGCAGTGGCAGACGATAGGCAAGCGGGATTGACCGGTAACACTCGCAAGGCAGACAGCCAGTACGTCGAAGACGCGCTGGGGATCGAGGACGAGTACGAGTCCGAGCTCGCGGCGGTGCAAGTCGCCCTCACCCGGTATGAGGTGACGCCGTACGAGTACGCGAGACGGCGGTCCGAGATAGCCGCGCGGGCCTTCCTGAGGCTCGCGGCTGCGCATCAGCGGTTCGTCGCCCGCAACAGCTAGTCACGCTAGAGACCCGTCCGTCAGTACGCAACGCTTACGGGGGCCAGAGCGGTAGCCTGCCGTGTCGTCGGCGCGTCGTTTATGGTAGTTTCGCCCCTTCTGTGCCAGGCAGACAGGGCGCGTGAGAGCGCCCGGAATAGATTCCGATACGGTCCGGTTCCGTATCGATTAGCGGGGAGGACGGGACCCCGCCGGCACAGACTTCTCGGTCCTTGAAGGGACTCATGGACGCACAGACGATTCAACGCAGGCGCTGGGTGATCCTTGGCGTGCTGGTGGTGGGGCTGCTGGCTATCGTCATCGACAACACGGTCCTGAACGTCGCGCTGAAGACGATCGCGGACCCGGCCGGCGGCCTGGGCGCGAGCCAGAGCCAGCTTGAGTGGGCCATCAACTCCTACACTCTGGTGTTCGCGGGCCTGCTGTTCACGTTCGGCGTCATCGGCGACCGGATCGGCCGCAAGCGGATGCTCGTCATCGGGCTCGCGCTTTTCGGCCTCGGGTCGCTGCTCTCGGCCTACTCGCACTCGCCGGACCAGCTCGTCGCCGCCCGCGCGGTGATGGGCTTCGGCGGCGCCGCGGTGATGCCGCAGACCCTGTCGATCATCTCCAACGTCTTCGAGCCCCGGGAGCGGGCACGCGCCATCGGCATCTGGGCCGCCGCGGTCGGCGTCGGCGTGGCCATCGGCCCGGTGCTCGGCGGTGCGCTGCTCGCCCGCTTCTGGTGGGGCTCGGTCTTCCTGATCAACGTCCCTGTGACAGTGATCGGCGCCGCCGCGGTGCTCGCCCTCGTGCCCGAGTCGCGCAACCCGGCGCCGGGGAAGATCGACTACCTTGGCGTGCTCGGCTCGGTGATCGGCCTGGTCCTGCTGGTATACGGGATCGTCCAGGGCGGCGACACCGGATCGTGGGTACGCGGCGACGTGCTCATCCCGGCCATCGCGGGGCTCGCGGTCCTGGCGCTGTTCGCCTGGTACGAGACGAGGATCGGCCATCCGTCGCTTGACGTGCGGCTGTTCCGTGACCGGCGGCTGTCGGCCTCCGTCGGGGTGATTGCGCTGCTGTTCTTCTGCATGGGCGGCGTGTACTTCTTCATCAGCTTCTACCTGCAGAATGTCCGGGGCTACAGCCCGCTGCACGCCGGGCTGCTCGCCATCCCGTTCGCGCTGGGCCAGTTCATCGTGTCCCCGCGCAGCGCGGGGCTTGTCGCCCGGTTCGGCGCCCGGGCGGTGGCGGGCGGCGGCCTGCTGCTGAACGCGCTGGCCATCGCCGGGTACGCGTTCCTCGGCACGTCCACCCCGATCTGGGTGCTTGTGGTGTTCTACTTCATCCAGGGGACGGGGCTCGGCGCGGCCGTGCCCACCGCGACCGCGGCGGTGATGGAGGTGCTGCCCCGGGAGCGGGCCGGGGCCGGCTCGGCTCTGACGAACACCGCCCGCCAGGTCGCGGTCGCGCTCGGCGTCGCCGTGCTCGGCTCGGTCCTCGCGCAGTCCTACCGCTCCACGCTGTCCCCGTCGCTCGCCGCGCTGCCCGCGGCGGCGCGGAACGCCGCCGGCCAGTCGATCTCCGCCACCCAGGCGGTGGCGCAGCAGCTCGGCCCGGCGGGCCGGTTCCTGCTCGCTCCCGCGGGAACCGCCTTCGTCGATGCGATGCGGGTGACCACGATCAGCGCGGCCGTCGTCGCCGTCCTCGGCGGACTCGCGGTCATGCGCTGGCTGCCAGGCCGGGCGCGGCGGGCTAGCATCGAAGAACAGGTCGCAGCCGAGGTGGCGGCCGCCGAACGCGAGCTGGCGCAGCGGCGCGGCCAGGCACGCCAGCTGTCAGAGAGGTGACACGACCATGCGCACCGAAGCCGGCCGCCCAGGGCGCCCCGGACGGCCGCGCAGCGAGCGGGCCGAGCAGGCCATTCTCGACGCCACGGTCCACGCGATAGGCGACTGCGGAGTCGACGGCGTGCGCTGCGAGGATGTCGCCGCCCGCGCCGGAGTCGGCAAGGCCACCCTGTACCGGCGGTGGGCGTGCAAGGAGGACCTGCTGATCGCGGCGTTCGCCTCGCTTGCCGCGCCGCTGCCGCAGCCGCGCGGCGAGTCGGTGCGCGAGGACCTGATCGCGATGGCCGAGGTGCTGGCCGAAGGCGCCATGGACCCCAGGTACGCACGCCAGTTCGCGCTGCTGCACGGGGAAGGCGAGCGCTACCCCAGGCTGCTGGCCCGGTACAAGGAGCAGGTGATCGAGCCGCGCCGCGAGCTGATCAGGTCGGTGCTCCGCCGCGGCGTCGCCACCGGGGAACTGCGCCCGGACACCGACGTCGAGATAGCCATGCTCGCGCTCACCGGCGCCGTGATGGCCCGGGGCAAGGGCGACACCACGCCGGCCGCGCCGGGGTTCGCCGCGCGCGTCGTGGACGCACTGCTGCGCGGCATCGCGGCCCGGTAAGCCCGCGGGGCGCCGGCCTCGCGAGCCGGCCGGGGTTGCGGGCCAAGGGGAACGACCGCTCGTTCGGGAGCCTCACTGGGGCCGCCTGACCGCCGTCTCCCGCCCGGGCGGCCCTGGCTGGGCCGGGACCTGGGCGGCCCCCTCGCGGGTGAGGAAGCGCAGCCGGGCCGCACGGGCCTGCCAGGTGTAGACCACGACGGTGCCGGCGATCACGTCGTGCAGCGCCCGGCGCTCGCGGCCGACGAGGATGCCGGCGAAGCCGAGCCCGCAGATCAGGAAGCTCAGCGGGAGCGCCAGGGTGCGGATGATCGCGCGCCGCACGCCCGCGGCGCCGCCGTCTTCGGTGACGACGCGGATGCCGAGCAGCGCCATGCCGAACGTCTTGCCGTTCGCCGCCCACGAGTACGCGTAATAGACGAAAAGCCAGCAGAAGTAGGCGATGGCCACGGCCTGGTCGGACCTGCTCCAGCTGACCGGGTGACCGGTGAGCACGCTGGACGCGAACGAGACGGCCGCCAGGGCCAGCGCGAAGATCCCGGTGCTCGTGCCGCTGTCGACCACGTACGCGACAAAGCGGGACACCAAGCCCGCGTAGTGGCCCCACAGCCCGTTGCCAGGATCGGCGGTCATCGCGCCGCCTGCGGGTTCACCAGCCTGGCCGGGCCGGGCGGCGCGGGCGGCCTGGCGGTGCCGCGGCGCAGCAGGCGGTTGACCCAGCGCGCGAGGAAATCGTCGAGGCCGACCGCCTGGCTGCGGACCAGGTCGATCGCCTCGCTGAAGATCGTGCCCGAGGACCTGGTGATGATGGCCTCGAACCCGGTCCTGTCAAGCAGCGCGGCCATGTCGACCTGGTCCGCCAGTTCGTTGACGTCCACCCGGCTCAGCAGGGCTTGCACGTCCACCCGGGCGATGAGCTTGTCCACGTCGATCCGGTCGAGTATCCGGTTGACGTCGACCCGGCTGAGTATCCGGTTGACGTCGATGTGGTCAAGCAGCCTGTTCACGTCGGCCCGGTCAAGCACCGCGTTCACGTCGGCCCGGTCAAGCAGCGCGTTGACGTCAACGGAGTCGACCACTAGCCCGGTCGCGTTCTTCGCGACCTGCTGTGCCATCGACTCCATCGGCTCGGCGAGCCGCCTGGTCGCCAAGCGGATGCGCTCAACCGGATCCACGCCCACATCGTCGCGCGTGCGGGTGCGCGGTCATATCCTCCCGCGGGGGTGATGCGCGCCGCCCTGGGACCCGGCCACGCTTGCGCTGAACGCCGGCTGGCACGGTGCGGTCCGGCGGTACCAGGACGAGCGAGCGCGTCGACGAGCGCGCATGACGAGCGATTGGCGGGCCGATGGACAACGCGGAGCAGCAGCGGCTAGCGGAAGCGGACGCAGGGGTTGCCTGGCGCCGGTGGGGGCCTTATCTCAGCGAGCGGCAGTGGGGGACGGTCCGTGAGGACACCGGGACAGGCGGCAACACGTGGGGCGAGTTCACGCACGACCAGGCACGCTCACGCGCCTACCGGTGGGGCGAGGACGGGCTGGCGGGCATCAGCGATGACAAGCAGCTCCTGTGCCTGGCGCTGGCGCTGTGGAACGAGCGCGACCCGATACTCAAGGAGCGGCTGTTCGGCCTGACGAACAGCCAGGGCAACCACGGCGAGGACGTCAAGGAGTGCTACTACTACCTCGACGCCACGCCCACGCACTCGTACCTGAAGATGCTCTACAAGTACCCCCAGCGCGAGTTCCCCTACCAGGACCTCCTCGCCACCAACGGCGCACGCGGCAAGACCGATCCCGAATACGAGCTGATCGACACGGGCATCTTCGACGACAACCGCTATTTCGACGTCTATGTGGAATATGCGAAGGCTTCCCCGGAAGACCTCCTGATGCAGGTCACCGTGCATAACCGGGGCCCGGAGGAGGCGCGGCTGCACGTGCTGCCGACGCTCTGGTTCCGGCACACCTGGTCCTGGGCCGGCGGTGCCGAGCATCCGTCGCTGCAGGCCTACACCGGAGGTCCGGGCGGCAGCGCCGTGCGCGCCGAGCACAGCCAGCTCGGCACGCGGTGGCTCTACGCGCAAGAGCAGGTGCCCGTGCTTGTGACCGGGAACGAGACCAACAACGAGCGCGTGTTCGGCTCGCCGAACGACTCGCCCTACGTCAAGGACGGCATCGACCGGGCCGTCGTCCACGGGGAGACCGGGATGGTCAGCCCGGAAGGCGGCGGCACCAAGACGGCACTGCACTATGTCCTTGACGTGCCGGCCGGGGGCAGCACGTCGATCCGGATGCGGCTGACCGAAGGGGAGTCCTGGAACCCGTTCGACGACTTCGACGACGTGATGAACGCCCGGCGAGCTGAGGCGGACGAGTTCTACGCCGGCGTGTTCGCCGGCGAGTTCAGCGACGACG
Source organism: Actinomycetota bacterium (assembly GCA_027314595.1). Taxonomy (GTDB): domain Bacteria; phylum Actinomycetota; class Actinomycetes; order Streptosporangiales; family Streptosporangiaceae; genus Trebonia. Next base: position 5,355 of record DAHVAN010000068.1, read on the forward strand.
AGCGGATGATCGGCCGCCAGGCGATGGCCGGGATGGTGTGGTCCAAGCAGTACTACGGGCTCGACATGGAGCGGTACCTGACCGAGCACGGCGCCGATCCGCTGCTGCCGGGGACGTGGCTGCGCAATCATGACTGGCAGCACCTGATCGCCGAGGACATCATCTCCATGCCGGACAAGTGGGAGTACCCGTGGTTCGCCGCGTGGGATCTCGCCTTCCACACGGTGGCTTTCGCCGTCATCGACATATCCTTCGCCAAGCAGCAGCTCAGCCTGCTGCTCGGCCACCGGTACCTGCACCCGAACGGGATGCTGCCCGCGTACGAGTGGAACTTCAGCGACGTCAACCCGCCGGTGCACGCCTGGGCGACCTGGTTCGTGTACCAGATCGAGCAGGCCAGGACGGGCAAGGGCGACCGCGCGTTCCTGGAGGAGTCGTTCCAGAAGCTCTTGCGCAACTTCGGCTGGTGGCTGAACCGCAAGGACGCGGACGACCGCAACATCTTCCAGGGCGGGTTCCTCGGCCTTGACAACATCGGCGTCTTCGACCGCAGCGCGCCGCTGCCCGGCGGCGGCCGGATCGACCAGGCCGACGGTACCGCGTGGATGGCGCTGTACAGCCAGAACATGATGCAGATGGCCATCGAGCTGGCCCGCGAGAACCCGGTGTACCTGGAGCAGGCGCTGGCGCTGCTTGAGAACTGGGCGTGGATCGCCGCCGCGACCAACCATGTCGGCTCGGACGGGACGGGCCTGTGGGACGAGGAAGACGGGTTCTTCTACGACGTGCTCCGCCGGCCGGACGGAAGCAGCATCCCGCTCAAGGTGCGCTCGATCGTCGGGCTGATGCCGCTGGTGGCCGCCACCGTCGTCAGCGGGACCGCGCGGACCGACTACCCGCGCATGGTCGACAACGCCGTTCAGTTCGCGACGCGCCACCCCGCGGTGACCGCCGCGCTGCCGCAACAGGGACGGCAGGCTCAGCAGGCCGGCCCGCTCATCTTCGCCATGTTCAACGAGGAGCGGCTGCGCCGTATCCTCGCCCGGATGCTGGACGAGCGGGAATTCCTCGGGCCGCACGGCATCCGCTCCATCTCCCGGTACCACGCCGACCACCCGTACGTCCTGAACCTGGAAGGCCAGGAGCACACCGTGCGGTACCTTCCGGCCGAGTCCGACACCGCCATGTTCGGCGGCAACTCCAACTGGCGCGGACCGGTGTGGGTGCCGGTCAACCTGATGCTCATCCGCGGGCTGCTGAACCTGTACGTCTACTACGGCGACGGGTTCACGGTCGAATGCCCGACGGGCTCGGGTCAGATGAAGAACCTGTTCCAGGTCGCGGAGGACATCAGCGAACGGCTGGTCGGCATCTTCCGCAGGGACGCCGAGGGGAACCGGCCGGTCAACGGCGGCGAGACGATCCTGCAGACCGACCCGCACTGGCGCGACCTGGTGCTGTTCTACGAGTACTACCACGGCGACAACGGCGCCGGGATCGGCGCCAGCCACCAGACCGGCTGGTCCGGAACCGTCGGGGTGCTGCCGCTGCTCTTCCGCGGCGCGATGTTCCGCAGGCAAGCCCAGGTTCCGGCTCCGCGCGCGGGGGAGATCCAGATGCCGATGGGTGTGGCGCGATGACGGGATGGCCGCGCAGGCCAGTCATCTACGAGGTGAACACCGCCGTCTGGCTGGCCGAGCTGTCACGGACGGCCGGCCGGACGGTGACGCTGGCGAGCGTGCCGGACTCCGGCTGGGACGCGGTCACCCCGGCCGGGGCCGACGCGGTGTGGCTGATGGGCGTCTGGGAACGCAGCCCGGACGGCCTCGCGCTGGCGAACGCGAATCCGGGGCTGCTTGAGTCCTTCCGCGAGGCGCTGCCCGACCTGGCGGCCGGCGACATCATCGGATCGCCGTACTGCGTGCGCCGCTATGTGGCCGACGAGCGGTTCGGCGGCCCGCGGGGGCTGGCCGCGGCACGCGACGCGCTCGCCGCCCGCGGCGCGGCGCTGATCCTGGACTACGTGCCCAACCATGTCGCGCCCGATCACCCGTGGGTGACCTCCCACCCGGAGTTCTTCATCCAGGGCGACGACGACGACGTCAAGTCCGATCCGGCCGGCTGGCTGCGGGCCGGCGATCAGGTGCTCGCGCACGGCCGCGATCCGTACTTCCCGCCGTGGCCGGACGTGGTGCAACTGAACGCGTACTCGGCCGCGGCGCGGGACGCGACCGCGCGGACGCTGACGGACATCGCGGGCCAGTGCGACGGGATCCGCTGCGATATGGCCATGCTGATGACCAACGACGTCTTCGGCAAGACCTGGGGGGAGCGGGCCGGCCAGCGGCCCGACGGGGAATTCTGGCCCGCGGTCATGACCGCCCTGCACAGGCGGCACCCGGGGGCCGTGCTCATCGCCGAGGCCTACTGGGACATGGAGTGGACACTGCAGCAGCAGGGCTTCGCGTTCTGCTACGACAAGCGGCTCTACGACCGCCTGGTCGAGGGCTCGGCGCCGGCGGTGCGCGACCACCTGCGCGCGGACCTGAGTTACCAGTCGGGTCTGCTGCGTTTCCTGGAGAACCACGACGAGCCGCGCGCCGGGGCGGCGCTGCCCGCCGGGCTGCGGCGGGCGGCCGCGGTGGCCATCGCGACGCTGCCCGGCGCGACCATGTGGCACCAGGGACAGTTCGAGGGGCGCAGGGTGCGGGTCCCCGTGTTCCTGCGGCGCCGGCCCGGGGAACCGCCGGATGAGGGACTTGCCGGCTGGTATCGCGACCTGCTCAGCGGCGTCGCAGATCATGATGTCCGAACGGGGGCGTGGCGACTGCTCGAAGCCACAGGCTGGCCCGACAACCAGTCCTGCCAGAACCTGCTGGCCTGGTCCTGGGACGGTGACGGTGACCGTGACGGCGATGACCCGGCCGCGGAGGCGCCCGCGGCCGGGCGGCACCTGGTCGTGATCAACTTCTCGCGGGCTCAGGCCCAGGGGCGGATCCCGCTGCCCTGGCCCGACCTGCCCGGCCGGGCCTGGCGCCTCGCGGACGTCCGCGGCGGCGAGGTCTTCGAACGGGACGGCGGCGAACTGGCCGGGCCGGGCCTGTTCGTCGACATGCGGCCAGGACAGTGCTACCTGCTGGCGGTGCGGTGACCGCGTGAACCAACAGAAAGGCGCGCTCATGGATGACGACGATGTTGTGCCTCCCGCGGCCCTGGTGGCGGCAGGCACGTGGCAGGCGACGATGTTCATCGGAGCCGTCACCGTGATCCTCGGGATCATCGTGACCGCCCATCCGAGCGGCTCGCTCACCGTGATCGCGGTCCTGCTCGGCGTCCTGCTGATCGTGTCCGGGATCTTCCAGCTGATCCGCGCGTTCGACAGGGCCGAGCAGCGCCGCACCTGGCAGGGCATCAGCGGGCTGCTTTTCATCGTGGTCGGCGTGGTGATGATCCGGCACCTCAACCTGACCGTCGCGGCCATCGGCCTGCTCGTCGGCATCACCTGGATCGTGCAGGGGATAGCCGCGATCGTCGCCGCGTTCACCGGGGCGCGCGACGGCGCCGCCTGGTGGGGCGTGTTCGGGGTCATCAGCCTGGCCGCCGGCATCGTCGTCACGGCGGCCCCGGTCACGTCGGTCACGGTCCTTGCGGTGCTGCTCGGGATCTGGTTCATCATCATGGGCGTGTTCGAGATCGCCCTCGGCTTCATGGTCCGGCACGCTGTCTCGGCCAGGCAGGGGCCGGCGTCGCCGTGGTCTGCCGGTCACGGCGCCGCGTCGGCCTAACCAGGCGGCGGATGCCGGCGCCCCGGCAGGGGTGAGCCGCGCATGGCCAGTTGTCCGGGCAGGCACCTCATCCTGCCCGCGAACGGTCACCCGCCACGGGTGTGGCGCGTGCCGTGCCGCGCCGCTTCAAGGAGCCGGCTGTCTGCGGTCCCGGCCGCGCCTGCCCGCGGCCGGGACCCTTCGGCTGCTGCGGCCGGGACCTTCGGCTCGCGCGCGCCGTTCCCGGAGAACCGCAGACTCATGCCGTCGGCAGGGGGTATATCGCACGCAGGTGAGCGGCGAGCACTTCTCGTCAGCGTCTATTTCGGGGGGAATAGATGTCTCCGCAGTTTGCGACACGCGATCACCGGCCACCCGCCGCGGATGCCCGCGAGCCCTTCCTGATGGCGAAGCTGTCGGCACCGGAACCGCAGAACTGGATCGTGCCGCGCCCGAGAATCGGCAGGGCTATCGAAAAGGGCGTGCAGCAGGGAACGGTAACCGTCATTTCCGGTCCGCCGGGGGCCGGCAAGACCGTGGCCCTGGCCCAGTGGCGGGCGAGCACCCGGTGGCCGGGGCCGGTCGGCTGGCTCACGCTCGATGAATATGACGCCGCCCCCGATCGCTTCTGGCGCAGCCTGGCGGCGGCACTGGCCCGGGCCGGCGTCGAGGTGCCCGAGGGAGGATCGGGCCCGACCGCCGAGGGGCCGCTGCTGGTCGCCTCCGCGCTGGCCGCTCAGCAGCCGCCGGCCGCCCTGGTGCTCGACGAGCTGCACCTGATCCGCGCGCCCGAGCTCGCCGCCGGACTCGGCTACCTGCTGCGGCACGCCAGGCCAGGGCTGCGGGTCCTCCTCGGCACCCGCGCCGACCAGCCGCTGCCGCTGCACCAGTACCTCCTGGCCGGGGACCTCACCGAGATAGGCGCCGGCCAGCTGGCCTTCACCGGCCCGGAGACCAGGCTGCTGCTGCAGCGGCACCAGGTGGCGGCCTACCGTGAGGCGCTCATCCCGCTCCTGAAGCGGATGGAAGGCTGGGTGACCGGGCTGCGCCTGGTCGCGATAGCGCTCGGCGGCGATCCCGGGGCCCGCGCCGCGGGCCTGGCCGATGTGGACCGCCTGATAGACGGCTACCTGATCGGCGAGGCGTTCGACACGCAGCCGCCCGCGACGCGGGACGTCCTGCTGCGCACCAGCGTTCCCGAGCGGATAACGCCGGAGCTGGCCCGGGTCCTCACCGGCAGCGAGCAGGGCCAGGCGCCGCTGCCAGATCTGGCCCGGAGCAACCTGTTCATCCAGCCCGCGGGCGACGGCTGGTTCCGCTACCACCCGCTCTTCCGCCACGCGCTGCGGTCAAGGCTCGCGGACATGGACCCGGGGCTGCTCGCCGGCCTGCTGCGGCGCACCGCGCAGTGGCACCGCGAGCGCGGGCAGCTTGCCGCTGCCGTGCGGTACGCCGCCGAAGCGGGCGACGGCGAGCTCGCCGCGCGGATGGTCGTCGATGACGCGGCCGCCGGCCGCCTGCTCGACCCCGATCGCGGCCAGGCGCTGGCCAGCGCCCGGGGGGACCTTCCCGAGCCGGGCGCGTCGGCCCGGCCCTGGGAGTGCGCTGCCGCCGCGGCCGTCGCCGTCGCCCGCCACGACAGCGGATCGGCCGCCGGCTGGCTCTGCCGCGCCGACGACGCGCTGCGGCGGCTGCCCGACGGCGCGGAGGTCACGTCGCGGCTTGCCGCCGCCGTGGTCAGGTACGCCCTCGCGCGCAGCGACGGGGACCTGCGCGCGCTGGCCGGCGCGGCCGCCGAGCAGGCGGCGGCGCTTGCCCGGCTTCCCGCGGAGTTCGTATCCGGCCGTCAGGAGCTCGCGGTGCGGTCGCTGGCGGGCAGCGGTGAAGCGGCGCTGTGGCAGGGCCGCTTCGGCCAGGCGCAGGCGCTTCTCGCCCAGGCCGCCGCGATGCCGGCCGCGGAAAGCGCCGGGGAACGGGCGGCCTGTCTGGGCATGCTCGCCCTGGCCGAGGCGCTGTGCGGCCGGCTCGTCCGCGCGGCGGAGTTCGCCGCCAAGGCGGCCGCGGCCGACGCCGGGCCCGGCGCCGGAGCCGGCGCGGAGCCGGGCGCGGGGACC
>DAHVAN010000069.1 GCA_027314595.1 Actinomycetota bacterium
CGCCTTGGATCATGCGTGCCGCCGACGCCCACCGGACTGCCTCCCGAGTCTTCCCGGCCAGATTGGCCCGTCAAAGCCTTACCCGATTACTGCCGCCGCGTCCACTGAACGGTCGCACCTGATCCATTCTTGCCGGCGCGCGGCCGCGAGCCCGGCGACGAGGGTCTGCGCCGCCCCCGTCCGGACTTGTCGGCAGAGCCCGGTGCGGCGCAGTGACCGTGAGACTACCGGATGTAGTCGACATTACGCCTAGCTTCCCGCCAACCCGCAAATAACGATTCGGTCCGCGCCGGCCCGGCTCGCAAGAGGAGCGTGAGTGCGGGAGCCAGGCACGCGCCGTTCGGGATGATCTTGTTCTCATTGCCCTAGCAGGTGGCAGGCGATCGCCGCGGCGGCAACCACGTTGAGCGAGTCCACGCCCTTCGCGCGCGCCGCCGGGTGCATGGGGATGCGGACCGTCTCGTCGGCCTCGTGCAGCCAGCGGGCGGACAGCCCGTCGCCTTCGGTGCCGAGCAGCAGCGCGGCCTTGCGGCCGGCGCTTGCCCGGGTGATCGGCGTCGCCCGCTCGTCCGGAGTGAGCGCCAGCACCCTGTAGCCGCTGCTCTTGAGTTCGGCGAGGCCGTCGAACCATCCGGTCATCCGGGCATAGGGGATCGCGAACACCGCGCCCATCGAGACCTTGACCGCGCGCCGGTACAAGGGGTCGGCGCAGCGCGGCGACAGCAGCACCGCGTCCACGCCGAGCGCGGCGGCGCAGCGGAAGATCGCCCCGACGTTGGCGTGGTCGACGAGATCCTCCAGGACGACGATCCTGTCGCTGCCGTTCAGGATCGCGGCCACTGCCGGCAGTTCCCTGCGGCACAGCGAGGCGAGCGCCCCGCGGTGCACGCGGTACCCGGTGAGGCGCTCGGCGGCCTCGTCGGGAACGACGAAGACGGTGGCGTGTCCGGCCGCTTCCAGGGCGGGCAGGTCGCCGAGCCGGCTCCGTGCCAGCAGCACAGAACGCACCGGGTATCCCGCGGCGACGGCCCGCACGATGACCTTCGTGCCCTCGGCGATGAACAGGCCGTGGGCGGCCTCGAGGCTGGCGCGCAGGCCGGCGTCCGTCAGTCGCGTGTAGTCCGCCAGCCTGGGGTCGTCCGCGCTGCCGATCGAGACGGTGCGTAGCACGCTCCCAGTCTCGCTTACCCGGCGCCGGCCCGCCGTGCCTTGCCATGTCTTGCCGGGGTCTTTCCATGTCTGCCGGGTCTTTCAGTGGGCCGGCGGGCCATTTACCGCAATAGACCGGCAAATATATTGCGAAATAGAGGCATCTGTGGGAATCTGCGCCCTGGGCGCAGGGCGTTCCGATCACCGATGAGCGAGACGGGGAGATACCACTGTGAAGATTCGAGGACCGCTGACTGCCGGAATCTCGGCAGTCCTGGCCGCCGCGGTGTTCGCGGCGCCAGGCTCGGCAGTCGCCGCGGCAACACCGCACAATCGACCGGAATCCGCCAGCACCCAGCCGGTGTCGATGGCCGACTTCCAGACCTCCGGCGGCGGCATGGCCGAAGGCAAGCCGGCCGGAATCATTCCCGCCCGCGGCACCATGCTCCGCCGCCCGGCGGTGACCCCGGCGACCAGTTGCGCGGAACCGAACTGCGACCTGACCTACAACGGCGGGCCAGTGCAGCACTCGCCTCGTGTCTACCTGCTGTTCTGGGGACCCAAGTGGAACACCGATGCCACCCACAAGGCGGTCGCCCGGTACCTGATCGCGTTCTACAGAGGCCTCGGGCTCACCCCCAGGGACGTCTGGTCCGCCACTGAGTCCCAGTACGGCGACAACACCGGCCACCCGGCGTTCGGCAGGTCGCTGCTCGCCGGGACGCGCGTGCTCGCCACCAGCCCGCCGAAGTCTGTCACGCTGGCCGACCTGGGCACGGAGGCCGCGTACGCGGCCGTGAAGGTTTTCAGCATCTCCCGGGGCAACCTCGCCGACGCCCAGGTAGTCATCGCCGCGCAGTCCGGCACCTGCTTCGCGCCGCTCGGGGCCGGCCAGCCCACCTTCGCCGGCAACTGCGGGAGGCCGCCGACGGCGTCGACCGTGGGTTACTGCGCCTTCCACAGCTACGACCTGACCAGCAACCCGGGCGTCTTCCTGCCGTGGGTCAACCTGCCGTTCCAGCTCGACGCCAGGCAGGGCTGCGGAGAGAACTTCGTCAACGGCGGGTCTCGCGGGAGGTTCGACGGTTTCAGCATCAGCGGCGGGCACGAGACCGCGGAGACCGTCACCGACCCGCAGGCGGGCACCGGGTGGGTCGACCTGTCCGACAGCACCAGCGGCGGCGAGATCGCCGACAAGTGCGCGTGGGGCGGCGTCATCTGGGGCCAGACCCCGCCAGACCCGGCCGGCGACCTCGCTCTGCCCACGGGTTCGTTCGCGATGCAGAGCCTGTGGAGTAACCTGACGCACAGGTGCGTCATGTCCGGCGCGCTGCCGATGGGGATCCGCTTCATCCCCAGCCAGTCAAGCTCGATCGGCAGGGCGGTCAGGCTGCAGGTGGTCGCGTCCACCTCCCCGCGGACGTCGCTCTCGTTCAGGGCGTCCGGCCTGCCCTACGGGCTGTCCATGAGCAGGACAGGACTGATCAGCGGCACCCCGGGCGTTACCGCGGGCAGCTTCCACGTGCACGTCACCATCTCCTATATCACCGGCTGGAGGTCGTTCACCTTCCTGTGGAAGGTCGCCGCTGCGCCCGGCCCGGTCAAGGGCTTCGGCGCCAGGTGCGTGGACGACTCGGGCGGCCGCACCCGGAGCGGCAACAGGATTGACCTCTTCACCTGCACCGGCAAGACGCAGCAGATGATCGCCTTCACCGCCGCCGGCGAACTGCGGGTGGCGGGCGGCTGCATCACCGGCACGACCATCGCTTTCCTCGCGCCGTGCCGGGCGGCCGCCAGCCAGATCTGGACCAGGCACCCCAACGGCGGGTACACGCTCAAGTCCAACCGCAGGTGCCTGACCGACCCGGGCAACTCCAGGAACAACGGGACCGGGCTGACCGTGGCGGTCTGCAGGGACGCCGCCGGCCAGCTTTGGTCGCTGCCTTCGCGGGCGCTTCGCGCCGCCGCGGGTGGCCCCGGCCCCGCGGGCCGGGGCCACCCGCGCTCTACGGGCGTGCCTGACGCTGGCGGATCCGGTGGTTGGCCACGTTTACCTGGTTGGCGCACCGGAGGCCGCAGAAGTGGCGGCGTCCGTTGCGCGAGGTGTCCATGAAGACGACGCCGCAGCCGGCCCGGCCGCAGGCTCGCAGCCGGGAACCGCCCCCGCCGTCGATCACATGCGCGACTCCGGCGGCGGTCAGCGCCTTGACCCGGGCGGGCAGCCCCGCGGCGACGGGCGCGTAGTGCAAATGGAACGGCAGTCCGGCACCGTGGGTGACCAGCCGCGGGCGGCAGTCCGCGGCGACGAGCAGCGCGCCGGCGAGTTCGGCCTTCCCGGCCACGGTGCCGGCCTCGAAAACCTCGCGGAGCCCCGCGGCCCAGGGCCGCAGGGCCAGGACATCGTCCGCGGTCGTGCGCGGCTGGTGCACGTCATGGCTCGCCAGCACGGCGGCGAGCGCCTGGGCCTGCGCCGCGGGATGGTTGACAAGCCACACGGCGATCTGCGCTCTGGCCACCGTGTAAGTGTTGAACTGCATAAGACCATTACAGCAGACTGGCAGGCGACGCCTTCGAACGCGCATCAGGAAGCGAGGGCTGCCGATGACGACCTCGCCGGCGCCGGGCGCGCGGACCAGGCCCGGGCCGATGGCCGAGGGCCTGGTGGCAGTGACCTTGTGGGGACTGGCACCGGTAGCGACCCGGGCCGCCGTCTCGCACCTGGCCCCGCTGCCGCTGCTCGTGATACGGATGACCGCCGCGTCCCTGGTGCTGCTGCCGTGGGCCGCGCCGGCCTTCCGCCGGCTCCGGCCGCGTTCCGCGGGCATGCTCCTTGCCGTCGGAAGCCTCGGCCTGATCGGGTACAACCTGCCGGTCACCGTCGGGCTGCAGTGGCTGCCCGCATCCACCGCAGGCCTGCTGCTCGCCACCGAACCGGTCTGGGTCATGGTGCTGTCAGTTGTGTTCGTCGGCGAGCGCGGCAGCGCCATGGCCTGGCTGGGCAGTGCCGTCGCCCTGGCCGGCGTGGGCGTGCTGGCCGGCCCCGGCGCCCTGACCGGCGCCCACGGCTACCGCGCGCTGGCCGGGGCCGGGCTGGTCCTGGCCGGCACGCTCGCATTCGGCGGCTACACCATCGCGCTTCGCCCGCTCAGCCAGGCCCACGGCGCGGTCTGCGTCACCGCCGCCTCCACGGTGCTGGGAACCCTCCCCTACCTGGCCTTCGCAGGGACCCTGTCCGCGCCACGACTGGCCGGGCTCGGCCCGGCCGCCTGGGCGGAAATCGCGTTCCTGGCGCTCGGCAGCACGGCAGCCGGCATGCTGCTGTGGAATCGCGCCGTCCTTTCCGGCGGCACCGCCCGCGTCAGCCTGCTGCTCTACCTGGAGCCCGTGGTCAGCGTCATCGGCGCGGTCGTGCTTCTCGGTGAGCACCTGGGCCTGGCCACGATCGCCGGCGGCGCGCTCATCCTGGCCGGCGTGGCCGCCGCCAGCAGCGCGCTAGCCCGCCCGGCTCGCAGCCCGAAGGCATCGCGGATCATAGCCTGGCCCGAGCTGGCCCGGTCCGGTGATCGCGCAGGTGAACGTGCCGATGATCACGGTGACGACCACCAGCGCCGCCACGGTCCAGTAGGTCGAGCGGACCGTGCGGATCCTGGTGAGCTCTGACCGCACCGCGGGGCCGAACCCAGCCCGGCGCCTGTCCGCCGCATGCCTCGGCGACTCCCAGCGGCTAACCGCAAGTCCCTTCGCTTGCACGGGCCCACGGTATAGCCAGCCCTCGGCGCCCGCCGCCAGATTCACGCATCGCGACCGCCGGATGTGCCGGCTTCAACGCCACGGGGCCCCGCTTCGCCGGAGCCCGTCGTCCCCGCATCCGGCTGGATGCGGGGCTTGCCGCGCAGCCAGGAGGCCGCGGCGGCGATGAGCATGGCGGCGATGGCGAAGGCGAAGGCCTCGTGCAGCCCGCTGGCGAACGGAGCGGAGATCAGGTCCGGGAAGAAGCTGCGCCCGGTCAGGTAGGCCGCCCTGGCGTGGGGCAGGCGGGAGAGCACCCCGGCGGGGCCCAGCAGGCTGGCGATGGGGTTGTAGCCGAGGAAGGCTCCGAACACGGTGGCGGTCGGCGGCAGGTGCGCGACCCTGACCGCGTCCGCCGCGGGCACCCCCTGCGCGGTCAGGCCGCTGGCCAGGGTCGCGGGCAGGTGGGATGCCAGGCCGCTGATGATGAGGGTGAAGAAGATGCCGATGGACAGCACCATCGCAGAGTTCTGTGTTGTGCTGGACATCCCGGCGCCCTGGCCGCGCTGGTCTGCGGGCAGGCTGTTCATGATCGCGGCCCGGTTCGGGGACGCGAACAGGCCCATCGCCAGCCCGTTCATCAGCAGGAGGACCGCGAATGCGGGGTAGGAGAAGTTGACCGGCAGCGCTTCAAGCAGCCCGAAGGTGACCGCGGCGAGCAGCATGCCGCCGGTGGCGAACGGGCGGGCGCCAAACCGGTCCGACAGGGCACCAGACACGGGACCGGCGATCAGGAATCCGGCGGTCAGCGGGAGCATGTAGATCCCGGCCCACAGCGGGGTCTGGCTGAAGCTGTAGCCGTGCCGGGGCAGCCAGATGCCCTGCAGCCAGATGATCAGGATGAACATCAGCCCGCCGCGGCCCAGGGCAGCCATCAGGCTGGCCAGGTTCCCGGCGGTGAATGCCCTGAGCCTGAACAGCGGGATCCGGAACATCGGGGCGGGCACCCTGGTCTCGATCCAGGCGAACAGCCCCAGTAGCGCCACGCCGCCGGCCAGGGCGGCGATCACCAGCGGGTTGGTCCAGCCCATCACGTGCCCGCCGTGCGGCTCGATCCCGTAGACGATGCCCACCAAGACGGCGACCAGCCCGGCGGCGAAGGTCACGTTGCCCAGCCAGTCGATGCGGGCCGGGGTGCGGATGCCGCGGTCCTTGAGGTTGATGTAGCCCCAGACGCTGCCGGCCACGCCCACCGGCACCGACACCCAGAACACCAGCCTCCAGTCCACCGGGGCCAGCAAGCCGCCGAGCACCAGGCCGATGAACGACCCCGCGATGGCGGCCACCGCGTTGATGCCCAGCGCCAGGCCGCGCTGCCGGCGCGGGAAGGCGTCGGTGATGATGGCGGCCGAGTTCGCCATGATCAGCGCGCCGCCGACGCCCTGGAACACCCGCATCACGATCATGTAGATCGCGGCCGCCGGGCCGTGCATCCAGGTGACCGACAGCAGGATCGAGAACACGGTGAAGATGACGAAGCCCAGGTTGTACATCTTCACCCGGCCGAACATGTCGCCCAGCCGCCCGAAGCTGACCACCAGCACCGCGGTGACCAGCATGTAGCCCATCAGCAGCCACAGGAAGTAGCTGGTGTTGCCCGGGGTGAGCGGGTTCAGCTGGATGCCGCGGAAGATGTCCGGCAGCGAGATCAGCACGATCGACGCGTCGATGGTGGCCATCAGCACCCCGAGCGTGGTGTTCGACAGCACCGACCACCGGCCCCGGTACCGGTCGGCGTCCTCCTCCCCGCGGGCAGCGGAGGCGGGCGCGCCGGAACGGCCGTGGCGGGAGAGCGTCACCGGGCCGCCCCTGCCGGTTCCGCCGCGGCCGCTCGCGGCGCTGGCTCGCTGGCAGCCAGGGTCTCCATGATGTCCAGCCACGCCGCGACCTGATCATCGCTGAGCCGGTCAAGCAGCACCGCCACCGCGCGGCGCTGGTTGTCCCGGTACCGCTCGGCCACCGCCATCCCCTCCGGGGTCGGCGCCAGCCGGACCACCCGCCGATCGCCCGGATCAGGGTGCCGGACCGCCAGGCCCTGGGCCACGAGCCGCTCGGCCAGCACGCTGACCGCCGCGCCGGTAACCTTGAGGAAGGCGGCCAGTTCCCCCATCGTCATGCCATCTCGGGGCAGGCGGGCCAGCGCCTGCAACTGGCGGCCGGTCGCCTGCCCGAACCCCCGCAGCTCATCGGGCGCCGACTCGCGCATCAGCGCCAGCACCACCGGGCGCAGCTCCGCTACCCGTGCCGCCACCCGCGCCCGCCAGGCCGGCGTACGTCTGCGTGCCGTCATGACCTCCCCCTGGACCAAGATACATAGACAGTTTAACAGTTTAATCCGCTAAGTAACCTCCCTCGCCTGCGCCTGGCCCGCGCCATGCCCGGCGGAGGCCTTGCCATCGACGTCACCTTCCCCCCGCAGCCTGGTTCCCGCCGTCACCAGCGGCCATGTCAATCAAGATGGTGCACGCCGGCCCTGGCGGCCAGCATCCGGAGTGCCTTGATGTCGTCGATGTCCTTCTGCCGCCATGGCCCGCCGTTGCGCAGGCGCGGGTACTGCTCCTTCATTGCGAGCATGCCGGCGACGCTCATGGCCAAGACCGGCGCGCCGTCGAGCATCCCCGGCTCGTCGCCGAAGGAGCCTGGCGGGAACAGCCAGTCCGGCCATCGCCCCAGGGGCTGGCTGAACGACCCGTCTGGCTGCCGGTCAAAGTAGGCAGTGCTGAAGTCAGTGCCGTCCCAGGTGAACTCGCATGCCTCCGCTGGCGGCTGAGTCGCCAGGGCCGCGGCGCCAGCTGCCGTGAGCACTGCCTTCGACCGTTCGGCGTCGGTGCGCTCGAGCCAGAACTCGACGTCGCCGTGCTCTCGGGTGATCCTGCCGATCCTCGCGTCGAGGCCCCAGCCTCCGAACAGCCACGCCGAGATGTCGGCCGCCGCCAGCGCGTTCATCACGGCTTTGATGACGCGCAACTGCGCGGTCGCCCGCTCGTTCACCGCACCAGTCTCCCCAAGGCCCCGCTGCCCGGCAACCGCAATACGTGCCAGGGGAAATGACAACTTCCCCGCACCGTGGCGGCCCGCCGAACAGTTCGGTCATCTCGACGCCGAGGGCCGGCGCCCGGGATGCGGGAACGAGCAGGGTGGAGTTCCCGCCGCGGCCCAGCCGCTGCCACGCGCGGAACTCGAACAGGACGGGCCGTGCCTGATCTGCCCGGACCGGTCCGCTTCCCGCGGACCGAGCTGAGGCTGTGCCGTCGCCACTACGGTGCGTGAAAGTATCATCCCGGACCGTGCGGGACCCCGGTGGACTTCGCGTAGCGGATGGCGGGCGGCGGACTCCCCGCTGGGACTGTGCTGCTGGCACCGGCACCGTTACGAGCGTGACCGCCGCCGTACTTCCTTAGCTGAGAAGGATGTACGTTTCATGCCGGTCAGGTACGACCAGGACACCTAGGCCAAGGCGATCCGATGGCTGGCTGGCGGCTTGCGGTGTGCGGGCCGTAGTCTCTGGCCGTGGAGTCCGGTGACCGTCCCGTCGAGTACGGCGGCCTTCCGCCGGCCGAGGTTGCCATCGATGAGCAGCTGGTGCGCGGGCTGCTGCGCTCGCAGCACCCTGACCTGGCCGGCCTGCCGCTGCGCCACGTGGCCACCGGATGGGACAACGTCACCTACCGGCTCGGTGGCCAGCTGGCGGTGCGGCTGCCGCGGATCCAGAGCGCAGCGGCGCTGATCACCTTGGAGCAGACGTGGCTGCCGTGGCTGGCGGGCCACCTGCCGGTCGCCGTTCCTGTCCCGGTCCGGCAGGGCCGGCCGGATGCCGGGTTTCCCTGGCCGTGGAGCGTCGTGCCCTGGATCGCCGGGCGCACTGCCGACCGCGAGCCGCCGGACGCGGCGCAGGCCGGCGTGTTCGGCCGTTTTCTCAAGAGTCTGCACCGGCCTCCGCCTCCAGGATTCCCGCGTAACGACTACCGCGGGATCGCGCTCGCCGGGCTGAGCGAGACAGTGGAGCACAGGCTTGCCGCGCTCAGGGGTTCCGGTGCTGGCCTGGCGGCGCAGGCCGCAGCTATCCGGGACCGATGGCAGGATGCGGTCGCAGCGCCGGCGGATGCCGCCGACACCTGCATTCACGGCGACCTTCACCCGAGGAACCTGGTGGTCAGCCAGGGCGGGCTCGCCGCGGTGCTCGACTGGGGCGACATGACCGCGGGCGATCCAGCCGCCGACCTCGGCGCGGCGTGGCTCTTGTTTCCGGTCAGGGCGCACCCAGCCATCTGGGTCGCCTACGGCCAGGTCACCGCGCACACCATGGCGCGCGCGAGGGGATGGGCGGTGTTCTTCGGGACGACACTGCTTACCCTGGGGCTGCCCAGCGACCCGGCGCTCGCAGAGATCGGGCGCCGCACGCTGGAGCAGGTGTCCCGTGACGAGGCATCTCAGCCCGGCGGTTGATCTGACCTGCGCGCGCCCAGTTTCCGCGAACGGCGGTTTCAATCGGTCATAGCGCCACGGGCTGCTTCTAGCATTTCAGCATAGACTTCAATTGGCTTTTTCCAGCCAAGGGTTGCACGTGGCCTTCCGTTGAGTTCCATTGTCACCCTATCAAGTTCGGCCTGGGAATGCAAGGAGAGGTCGGTGCCCTTCGGGAAATACTGGCGGAGGAGCCCGTTGGTGTTCTCGTTGGTGCCGCGCTGCCACGGAGAATGGGGATCGCAGAAGTAGACGGGAATTCCTGTCTTTACGGTGAAGTCGGCGTGGCGGGCCATTTCCTTTCCCTGGTCCCAGGTGATGCTGTTGCGCATGAATTCCGGGCAAGCTGAATACCAACCCCGGTTCAGCTCGAAGAGCCCGAAATCACAGGCGAACGCGAACCACTGCGCAGAGCCGGCAACAACGTGCTCGAACGGCCGGGCGGCTTAACCCTCGCCCATCCGGCGCACCGCCTCAGCCACAGAAGCTTGCGGAGCTTTAGGGGCAGAGAACGCCTCGGCTGCCACTGTCCGGTGATAGAGCTCGCGTGGTGGCGCTCAGCGCTGGAGGGACTGCCGGATGTCCTTGAGGAGCAGATACAGGTGCATGGGGTCGGTCGGGC
>DAHVAN010000074.1 GCA_027314595.1 Actinomycetota bacterium
AGACGCCCCGGCGGCCGGCGGTTCAGCGGCCGGCGCCCCGGCGGCCGGCGGTTCAGCGGCCGGCGCCCCGGGGGCAGGCGGTTCAGCGGCGCTCCAGCGCGCGACCGCGCCGAGGGTGCCGGCCAGGTAAGCCTGCTTGCAGGAGAAGCGCTGGAGCTTGCCGCTCGAGGTCTTCGGGATGCTGCCCGCCCTGACGAGCACCACCTCGTGCACGCTCAGGCCGTGCTCTTCGCTGACCGCCGCCCGGATGGCCGAGAAGACCGCCCCGGCTTCGAGCCGGGCAGAGCTGACGCCCACCGCCTGGACGACGACGAGCCGCTCCGCGTCGCCGGCGTCCACAGAAAAGGCGATCCCCGCGCCGGGGCGCAGGGCAGGGTGGGCCGTCTCCACGGTGCGCTCGATGTCCTGCGGATAATGGTTCTTTCCCGCGATGATGATCAGGTCCTTGATCCGGCCGGTGACGTACAGCTCGCCGCCGTCGACGACGCCCAGGTCGCCGGTGCGCAGGAACGGCCCCTCACCGTCGGCCAGCCGCGCCCCCAGCTGCGCCGCGCTGTCCCCGGGACGGCCCCAGAACCCCCGCGCGATGCTGGGGCCGGCCACCCAGATCTCCCCCACCCGTCCATCGGGCACCGCCGTGCGCCCCCCGGGGCTGACCACCACCAGCCGGTGCCCGGGCACGACCTGGCCGCAGCTCACCAGGGTACGGGCATCGTCCCCGGGCCCGGCCGGCTCCACGCGGTGCTGCGCCAGCGCGCCGGCGCGAACGCGCAGCACCGGCGGCCCGGCGCCGCGCCGGCCGCTGGAGATCAGCAAGGTGGCCTCGGCCATCCCGTAGCACGGGTAGAACGCGGTCCGCCGGAACCCCTGCGGCGCGAAGGCACCCGCGAACCGGTCCAGCGTCTCAGCCCGGACCGGCTCCGCACCGGAAAAGGCCACCTGCCAGCCAGCAAGGTCCAGGCCAGCGCGCTCCTCCTCCGAGACCTTCGAGACGCACAAGTCGTAGCCGAAGTTCGGCCCGCCGGCGTGAGTCGCCCGGTAATCGGAGATGGCGCGCAGCCAGCGGGCCGGCCGCTTCAGGAAGGAGAACGGCGACATGAAGGTCACCTGGTAGCCCAGGTAGGCCGGCTCAAGCAGGCCCCCGATCAGCCCCATGTCGTGATACGGCGGCAGCCAGATCACGCAGCTGGGATCCTCGTCGCCGTCCCCGACGAAACGCTGGCTGATCGCCGCCAGGTTGGCCAGCAGGTTGGCGTGACTGACCATCACCCCCTTAGGCCGGCCGGTGGAACCGGAGGTGTACTGCAAGAACGCGAGATCGCCGCTGCCCGCCCCCGGACGGCGCCACTGCCCGGCCGCCGCCTCATCCACCTGGTCCACCGCCAGCCACGGCGCCACGGCCGCCCCCGGCGCGAGCGCCGCGATCTCCTCCCTCATCACAGCATCCGCGGCCGGCGCGAGCACCACGGCCGGGTCCGCGTCATCGATCACCGCCACCAGCCGCGGAATCATCCGCGCCAGCAGACCCCGATCCGGCGGATACGCCGGGACCGCCACCACACCCGCATACAGGCAGCCGAAAAACGCCGCCACATAGTCGATACCCGGCGGGCACAAGATCAGCGCCCGGTCGCCCACGCCCGCCCGCTCCCGCAGCGCCACCGCTATCGCCCGCGCACGCCGGTCAAGCGCCCCGCCCGTCAGGACCGCCGCACCGCCATCACCATCACCATCAGCCAGGAACCGGTACATCACCGACCCGGCCAGACGCTCCAGCACCCCGCCGAAGCGGTCAACAACCGTCTCACCCGCAGCAGAACCCACCACTACATCCCTCCGTCCCTTACGGACAGGCCCCAGGCCACACCCGGGTACCCGTGGAAATACCTTCTCCGGCCGTGGCAGCCAGATATCGCCGCGGCCATGAACTCGTCCATTTCACGCACGCCATCAGGCAGTGGTCGTGACAACGTGACGCCGACGTGGTCGCATGAAGATGAATGCGCTAGAGAGGCTTGCATGGGGGTGTCGCCGTGCGCGCACAGAAAACTGCACGTCTAGCCGCGCAAAGGAATAGCGCATGGCTTTCCCGGGCTATACGCGATAAAGGGGAGATGTGAGGGTCCGGCCTTGAGGCTGCCCTAATTCGGGCATGGCTCGCCTGACCCCTGAAGCGTTACACATGCCGACGATACGGCTCAAGCGCTCAAAGTGTGACATGAATCACATCAGAGAAGGCGGGCCATGAAAACGCTGGTCGGGGAATAGCGGGACGCTAGGCCTTCCGGATATTAGGGACGAAGGTCCCGGCGCGAGATGACATAGGTCCCCTAGCGGACCGCCTCGGGCAGGGGCATGTCACATGGGTAAGTGCTTCGCTTAGCGACGCGATCCAGGCGGTCCTGCCGCGGTATGACCAGGATCCCTGCAGAGATCCGTTCGCCGGGCGCATTGTCGGTGCTTTGAGTATGGTGTCTTACGGGCGCGTCCAGCAGCAAGGAGATGAAAGAAATGGCCAGTAAGCGGGCAGTAGTTGTCTATGAGTCGATGTATGGCAATACGCGCATTGTGGCCAGCGGCATCGCGGACGGCCTTGGCGGACATTACGAGGTGGCCCTGGTCCCGGTAGGCAAGGCCACCGGGGATCTGGTTGCCGCGGCGCACCTGCTGGTGGCGGGAGGTCCCACGCACAACTACGGGATGTCCAGCCCTTCGTCGCGGCTTTCGGCGGTGTCAGCGGCAGGCAAGGAGGGCAGCGGGCTCACCATGGACCCCGATTCCGATGGGCCTGGCTTGGGTGACTGGCTGAATGCGATCGCCGACGGACATGGGGCCGCGGCAGCCTTCGACACCAGGATGGAGGGTTCGCCCCTGGTGACCGGCCGCGCCAGCCGAGGCATCTCCAAGCTGCTGAAGAAGCACGGATACCACCTGGTCACCGCGCCGGAAAGCTTCCTGGTGACCAAGCGGACCAAGCTGGTCGACGGCGAGTCAGTCCGGGCCAGGTCCTGGGGCGCCGCACTGGCCAAGCTCGCCCAGGCTGAGTAGGCGCTGGCAGTCCACGCCTGAAGTCGAGGTGAAACACGGCCTCGTTCAGGATAGAGATTATTGAAGCCACCGCCCGCGCCAGAGCGCTTTCGTAACTGGGGCAGCCGCGCATCTGGCCCAATGGAACCGGGGCAGCCGCGCATCTGGCCCAAAACGCGCCGGGAGGATCCCGGGCTCGCCGCGGCCGGCCGGCAGGTGCCGGTGGGCGGCGCGGTTCAGGCTGCGGCGAGACGTTCGAGTCGCGCCGCCGCGGCCGGCGCGCCGCCTGCGGCGGCGAACGAGTCACGGACCCGGCCGGCCGCCGCCCGGTATTCCGGATCGGAGAGCAGGGCGAGCAGCGCGGCGCGCATCTGATCGGGCCGGGCCCGGTGAAAGTGCAGCCGCAGGCCCGCCCCGACCCGGACGACCTGGGCGCCGTTGATCGGCTGGTCGCGGGTGTGCGGCGCCACCGCGAGCGGAACCCCGCAGCTCAGCGCCTCAGAAACGGTGTTGAGGCCGGCGTGGCAGAGCACGGCGTCCAGGTGCGGCATGAGCTCGAGCTGCGGCACCCTCGGCGCCAGCATGACGTGCTCGGGCGCGCCGGGCAGTACGGGCGGCGAGATCACGATGGCCTGGACGGTGTCGCCGAGCGGGCGCAGCGCCTCCACCGCCCGGCCGTAGAAGTCGTTCGCGACGTCGTCGGCCATCGTGCCCACGGTCACAAGCACATGCCGCCGCTCCGGGTCGAGGCGGTCCCAGGGGAAGCTGTCCACCGCCGGCCTGGCCGACAACGCGGGCCCGACCAGCGCGTAATGATCGGGGAACGACCGGTCGCCGAGGAAGAACGCGCTGGTGAAGGCGATCACCAGGAAGGGCGAGAAGCGCGGGTCGTCGCCGTCGGGCATCCCGGCATCGGCCGACAGCCGCGCCACGTGCCCGCGGATCCAGGCGTCTACCTGCGGCAGCCCGCGGAACGGCTCGGCGAGCTCGAACGTGGAAGTGCAAAACGTCGCCCAGGGCAGGCCGTGCCGCTGCGCCACCAGACCGCCCGCCAGCGCGTGCTGGTCGGTTACGACGACGTCAGGCTGGTAATCCCTGACCGCCTTGTCCACCGACGGCAGCGTGAACCGGGTGAAAGGAACGATGAAACCTTCCCAGAGCGATTTCACCGCCTTGAAACCGGTATCCGGGAGGCCGCGGAACGCCCGCATGCCCGTCTGGTACACCACGGCGTCGGGGCCGAGCCATGGGCGCAGCCGCGCCGCCGAACCCGACCAGGCCACCTCGTGCCCGTGTCCGGCCAGTACCCTGGCCACCGCCGCTGGCGGGTTGACATGCCCGGCCAGCGGCAGGGTGACGAACAGGAACCGGCTCACCGGCCAGCCTCCGTGCCGCCCTGCTGACGGGTCATCGTCCGCGGCGACGCGATCGTCCCGGCGAGCGATCGCTCCTGCGCTGAGCCGCCACGAGCAGGTTCCGCCGTCATCGACATTCCTTCCTGGCCGGACCGAACACCTGATTATTGACTCGGCGGCCAGAAGCATGCAACGTAAGCGTGGCGCCCGCGCGTGAACCCGGGAGGTGATGTGACCGCGATCGAGGCCGTGGCTTGCTACCTGCCCGAGCACCGGGTATCCGTGGAAGACGTGGCCGGCCGTGTCGGCCTGAACTCGATGCAGGCCAGGCTGTTCCGGCGGTTCCTCGGGCTGGCCGAGATACGCCTGGATCCGGACGGGAGCCTGCTCGACCTGCTGTCCGCCGCCTTGTCGCGGCTGGACCTGCTGCGCGGCAGCGAGCACCGGGTGCGTTACGTGCTGTACGCGCGGACGCTGTCGGCCGTCGAGCCGTATCCGGTCAGCACGCTGCACGAGCTATGCCGGGCGTTCGGCCTGGACCACGCGGTCAGCTTCACGCTGACCCATCACGCCTGCGCCACAGGGCTCCTGGCGGTCGACGCGGCGGGCCGCCTGCTTGCCACGGACGGGGACGCGGACGCGCTGGCCCTGGTGGTGGCCGGGGAGAAGGCATTCACTCCCGACGCACAGTACATACCGGGAACGTCCATATTCGGCGAGTCCGCGGCGGCATGCCTCGTCAGCCTGGCGGGACCTCGCGACCGGGTGCTCGCCTACGCGTCGAGCATCCGCGGCGAGTTCGACGGCCGGATGGACACCATGCCTGACATGGCGTCTCGTTTCGAGAAGGAGTACCTGCCATCGCTGGCCGACGCCATCTCCGCGGCCATCTCGCAGGCGGGTGTGAGCCTGGAGGACATCGGCCTCATCCTGCCGCACAACGTCAACACCATGTCATGGCAGCGGCTCTGCCGCCAGATCGGTTTCCCCGCTGACCGTGTTCTCCTCGCGAACGTGGCGGTCACCGGGCACGCGTTCTGCGCCGACGCGTTCATCAACTACACCACCGCGGCCGATCGCGGGCTGCTGCGGCCCGGCCAAAGGTACCTGATCGCGGCCGCCGGGGTCGGGGCGACCTTCTCGGCCATGGTCGTCGAGCATTAGCCGCGCGTGATGTCATGACGGCACCGCGCCGGCGCGTGAGATTGGGACACGGATGGATCACCAGACGCTGACCCCGCTGCCGGGCGCCGGGCCGCGCCCGCGGGCATCCGGCGGCACCAGCAGGCTCATGCCGGGCCTGCCCGCCGGCTTCGCCGCCAGCCACGCCGCCAGCCACCCGGTCACGGACGGCTGAGCAGGTGTACAGCGCACAGGCGCCTGCCTGCGGTGCCGCACCGGCCAGGCTGTGGGTGAGCGGCGCCCGGCGTCGCGCCTTCGACGCGGCCGCGGATTGCGCCCAGGATCCCGCGCTGCGCAGGTACCTGGCCGACATGCTGCGGCCGTACGGATGGCCGCTGGCCGAAGAGAGAGTTTCCCAGGGTCAGTCCTATGGTGAGATGGCCGCCGGCCTGCTGGCCGGCGAGGCGGCGGCCGACGGCCCGGTTGACCTGCTGGTGCTCGCGTTCGCCGTGCCCGATGTCGCTCCCTGGCGGAACACCGCCTCCTATCTCAGCCACCTGTGCCCCGGCGAGCCCTTCGCGTTCGCCGTCTGCGATCAGGGTGTGGCCGCCCCGTTCACCGCGTTGCGGCTGATCCGCGACTACGCCAGCAGCGGGGGATGCGGACGGGCCCTGCTCGTCGTCGCCGAGCAGGCGGCGATGCCGTACGAGCCTGCCGTGCCCGTGGCCAGGCCGGCCAGGCACGCCGTCGTCACGCTGCGATTCGGCCAGTCCGGGCCAGGCCGCCTGGCGGCGGTGCGACTGCGTGCGGGCGTCGCCCGGTCCGAGGCGGGCCGCCGGCTCGCCGACGCCGTCGCGGGCCTGCCAGCCGCGGGTGAGCTCACGACGGTCCTCGGGGCCGGCCTGGCGGCTGAGCCCCTGTCCTGCGAACTGCCGGGCCAGGTCCTCATCGCGCCGCAGGAGCAGCCGTGCACCGGCGTGTGGTGGGAACTCGCCGGAGGGCTGCGCGGATGGGCCGCTGGGCCTGGTGCCGGTGCTGGGCCTGCTGCCGGTGCTGGGCCTGGTGCTGGGCCTGGCGCCGGTGCTGGGCCTGGTGCTGGGCGGGACCGGCGCGTGGTGCTGCTCGCCGACTACGACCCGCTGCTCGGCTACCTGTGCCTGGCCACGATCGAGATCCAGTTCGGAGGATCCCGGCCGTGACCGATCCCCGTTGGACGACCGGCCGGGCGGGCTGCGGCGCGGCTCACGGCGTGAAGTCCTGGTTGGTGCCCGGGGCGTTCTTGCACGGCCACTGGTCGAGTTGCTGCCCCTGGTTGCCGCCGGCCCCGTAGACGTCCAGGCACAGGCCGCTGTTCTGGTTCCTGAACTGCCAGGAGCCATCGGA
>DAHVAN010000075.1 GCA_027314595.1 Actinomycetota bacterium
CGAGCGGCTCGACCTCGTTCCGGCAGAAGTCGGCCACCCAGTCCAGTTGCTCCTGAAACTCCGGCTCGGTTGAGAAATCCCACGCCACGGCGACCTCCAGGGGCCCGGACAGTCATAGAAGGCGATTCTAGAACTAAGGTCTGGCAGCGAGGGTAACTCGCACACCCAGGGGGTGCACGACAGCTTTGTTGGGGATGATCTTGTCTGGCTGTCTGGCGTGCGGGTCTGAGTGGCGGTGTCTGTCAGATGGCTGCGCGCAGGCCGGATGGCTGGGCGGTGCGGGTCGGCCAGAGCTCGTCCCAGCGTCCGCTGGCCTGCTGGCATCGCAGGTGGATGATGTCGGCGGCGCCGTTGACGGTCCAGTGCATGCCTGCTTGCTTGGTGCGCTGGCAGACGACCGCCTTGATGCCGCCTTCGATGGCCCCGGATCCGGTGAACATGCCGAGTCTTCTGTAGTGGGCGTAGCGCATCCGGTGGGCGTTGTTGCGGAAGTAGCCGAGTTTCTTGTCCAGTTCCTCGGCCTTGATGCCGGCGAGCGGGTAGCGGCTGGCGGCGGCGATGATCGCGTCGATGTTGCCGGCGCCGGGTTCCTCGCTGCGGTCTTGCAGCCACTGCGCCGGGTCGGGGGTGATGAAGGCCAGGTGGGCGGCCAGGTCGGTGAGGTGCTCGCGGGCGTGGTAGATGTCCGCGATGTGGGTCGCGCGGGGGTAGAGGGCCCCGGCCGTGGACCAGATCCAGGCAGCGCCGTCGCCGAGGGCGACGACCTGCCGGTGGTGGTCGCCGCCGCGGCGCAGGTACTCGGCCTGCACCAGCCCGGCGAGGACGTCCTTGCCGTCGAAGCTGAAGACGTAGGTGGAGGAGCGCGCGTCCATGACCGGCTTGCCGTCGGCGTCCAGCCCGGAGACGGTGAAGAACCGGGCGAGCTTGACCTCGCGGGTGCCGCCCTTGCCGTCCTCGCCCTTGCCGGGCCGCCCGGCGGTCTCGCTGGGCCGCACGGGCACGCCGGTCCCGTCCACCTCGACGTACAGCATGCCGGGCAGCAGGCCGGGCGGGGGCAGCGGCGCGATCCGCCGCTCGCGGATCGCTGCGGCCTGCTGCCCGGCAGCCTGCCGCGCGGTGGCGCCGGATGCCTCGGCGGACCGCTCGATGGTCCTGGCGCTGATGCTGATTGCGGCCAGGCCGGCCAGCAGCCCGGCGGCGCGGGCGAAGGAGACTTCCGCGCCGGCCAGCGCGGCCATCTCGGCCAGGCCCGGCGACAGCGCGCCGCCGGGCAGCAGGCCGGCCTGCCGGTCGCGGGGCGCGGACCCGCGCCTGCACGCCGCGCAGTGATACCACGCCCGCGCCAGCGTGACCGTGCCGGGGACCGTGGTGATCGTCTTGGGCCGGCCGCCGGCGTAACGGGCCTGCCCGCCGCAGCCGCAGGCAGCGCGCGGCCCGCAGTAGCCGTCTCCGCCGCCGTCCAGCACGGCTTGCAGCAGCGCCGCGCCCGCGGTGGCCAGCGCGGCGCGCATCGCCTCCTCCAGCACGCCCGGGCTGCTCCCGGAGCCGAGCACGCCCGCGGCCAGGCCGGCCAGCCTGCCTACCTCCGCGGCGGCGACCTCCTCGAGCCGCGCCGTGAGCCCCCCCTTTCCCCTCCCGGCGGAGGGGGAACCGCGCCGTAGCGGCCATCGCCTGTATGGAAAGGGCCTCAGCGACGTGCTGGAAGCGCGGCTTATCCGGCGGTTAGGTGGTGTTTCAGGGCTTCGAGCCGGTCGTCCCAGTCGTTGGCGAGCGCGGCGAGGAACTGTTGCGCGAGTTGGACCGGTGCGGGCCGCAGGCGGTAGCGGATTCGGCGGCGTTCGCCTGGTTCGGGGGTCACCAGGCCGGTGTCGGCCATGAGGGCGAGGTGCTTGGCGATCGCCTGGCGGGTGATCGGCAGGCTCGCCGCCAGGTCGGTCGCGGTGGCCGGCCCGTCGGTGGCCAGGGCGGCGAGGATGGCGCGGCGGGTCGGGTCAGCCAGGGCGGCGAAGACCTGCTCGGCCACGGCCTCGATGTCAGCTGCCATTGAGATGGTCCGCCAGTTCAGCCAGCTCACGCGACCAGCCTTCGCGATGCGACTCGTACGTCTCGCGGCGAATGTCGGCGGGCAGCTGGGCGAAGCCGGTCTCTGTTACGCGCAGCAGCGTGCCGTTGCCAGCGGGTTCCAGGGTGAACTCGACGTAGGTGCGGCGCGGGTCGTCTTCGGGCAGGTTCGGCAGTCGCCACGTGTAGGCGAACACGCTCGGTTCCTCCACCCGCTCCACGCGCATCTCGACGCTCATGCCGCCGGCGAATGTCATCGACGCTGCCCCGCCGGGACGCAGGTCGATCGTGGCTCGCTCCCCGAACCAGGCGCTCAAGCCCTCGGCCGTGGTCAGCGCCGGCCACACCTCGCGGGGCGGGCGGGCCAGCGTCATGGTCCGCTCGATGCGGTCAGGGAACGCCATCGCTTCCTCCTCCATGGACGGGCGCGAGCAGCAGGACGGCCCGGCGGCGGGCCGTCGGAGGGCTGCCGGGATCAGGCCTGCTGCTCGGCAGCACGGCGGGCGAGGTCCCGTGGGCTGCGGTTGGGGGCGCCGGGTCCGCCCTCGGCGAGCTCCCGCATGCTGGTGCGAACGAAGTGATCCCAGCTGCGGCTGCACATGTCCTTGCACTCGAGCTGGTCGTTAAGGCCCAGGTGCTCGAAGGTGAGCTCGCAGGCACCCTCGTCGAGGGGTGTGATGGTGAAGGTGGGCTGTGTGCCGACCCAGTCCTGCATGAAGGTGCACTCGGCCACCGTCCAGCGGACAGTTGCCGGGCGGGTTGCCTCATCGACCTGGATCAGAAGCGGCGGCTCGCCCGCCACCATCGGGAAGCGCAGCTCACCGCCGGTCAGGCCCGAGCCGGTCACCGGGCTCCACCACGCGGCGAGCGCATCGGCGGTGGTAACGGCCTCGAACACGACGTCGGCGGGGGCGTTCACCCGGACGGTCGTGCGGTAGTTGGTGGTTGTGGTCACTGGTGATTCTCCCCTTCGGCTGACGTGAGCGATGCAACTTACTGGTTGCTACCAGTATAGCAACCAAGTGGTTGCGTCAATGTAATCTCGGGGTCGGGCGATCGACGGCGACGTCGCCACGTCCGGGAGCGGCAGCCCCCGGCAGGCGGGTCAGTCGAGCGGAGGCGTTGCACAACGCTCGTGTTTTCGCGGTTCACCGGGACGTCGGGATTGCCGGAGCACGGGACGAGTGCGCCCACTCCTGGGCCCTGCACGTCTTCGTTGTATCCCGTTTGGCTCGTCCGTCTGCCAGCGAGGCGCCGCCGGAGCAAGTTGCCGGACGTGCCATCGTGCCAGCAGGAGACACAGAACCAGCACCCCCGAAGGCCGGCCTAACGCGACGACCCCCGGAGCCGCGGGCAGGGAGCGCGGTTACCAAGACCCCTTCGCGGTGTGTCGTGGTCACGGTTCCTCAGTCCTGTGAACTGCGCACAGGCCCATGTTTATGCATCGCCAGCGCTGGCGAGTACTTCCGCTTCTGCCGCCGACAGGCGCAGCGCGGCGATCCTGCTGGGCAGCAAACACTCCCGGCAGTGCTTGCGGCGCCATCTACCGCCGGCACCCTGATGAGACATATCGTGGCGCCATGCCTAGCAGCGACGGCCTTATCCCCCGGCCTCCAGACAATTTGCGGCCAGGTCAGCTCGGCGTGGTCATGCTCGGCCGGGTCATCATCGGCGACGTGGCAGTCACGCTGGTCGACCTGGCGGTCCGTCAATTCATTGCGGTGCAGAGGCAAGGGGACCGCCACGAACCGGAAGCCGCGGAGACAGACTGGTCGCTCACCGCCGTCCAGGCCACCGGACTAGCTCACCGCCGCGAGTCACTGCTCGGCTACGAGCGCACCCTCCTCGACGCGGTCGCCGGCAGCAGCCAGGCCACCACGTCCGCGCTCGCGCCGCGGATGACCCAGATCCTCGCGGACACGCGGCGCGAGATCCTGCACGACGCGGTCCACCGCGGATGGCTGCGCCACATTCACCATGACCAGCGCACCGCCGCAGGCGAGCAGCTTGCCGCGCGGATCCGGACTTTCCAGAACCGGCTGCGGCACTTTGCCGCCAGCCAGGGCGAGAACGCGCTGGCTGGCCCGCTGCTCCCGTACGCGATGCACTTCGGACTGGTCCACGGCGACGACCTGCCGCTCACGCGTTTCGCGCGCGACTGGGTGCGCGCGTTCTCGGTTCTGCCGGGCTGGCATCAGGAATATCCCAATGCACCCGACCCGCTCAGCGAGCCAGAGCCCGTAGACAACACCTCAGGGTTCCAAGGGCTGATGGGGTGGTACCCGGCGATGTGACCGCGACCTCACATCGCCAAGACCCACCGACTCAGCCAGCACGCAGCCCATAGAGCCGCGACTGCCACCATCGAGGCCCGCGCCTGCCACCGCGTCGCTTGGGCTCCTGATCCAGCGGCACGTTACCCGGGCGTATCTGCGGCCCTGCCACCACACGGTCACGGTGGTTCGCAACGACCCAGCCCTGCGATGGGCTGCCGCGATTTCCGCTTCTGCCGCTGTTCGTGCCGGAAGTCATTTTCACCCCATCGCGTCGCGCACGGCAGCGCGCATTCGTGCAACGACGACATCTCGAGCCTGCGGGTCACCCGCACCGTCCAGCTCGTCGAGTAGCAGATTCAGAGAGCGCTCAAGGCCGTCCTGCTCATCCCATGCAGGCAACCTGCTGAGGAAAGGTCCGAAGAAGTCGCCCAAGGGCAGATCGCAGAACCCGAACGCGCGGAGCACGATCGGCCACGCTGCGGGCCCGTCTTCGACTTCAGGTACCTCAGGTCCGAAGCTTGCGAGCATCTCCAAGATCGGAGCGCCAGCGTCACGCCAGGTGTCGTGACCGGACAGACACGCCACAGCGACCACCGGCGGTGGGGCAACGTCAGCCCCGATCAGATCGCACGCCAACGCGATCGATTCCGTGACCGACTCCGAGCGGTGGCCGAGAGCAATCCGCGCGGCCAATCGGCACAGTCGTGCTCGAAGCAAGCCGGAAATCTGCTGAGGCACGGCGCTCACGCTACTGCGGCAACGCACGGTCATGCCGCTCTCCGCATGGACGGGGTAGCTGATGATGAAGCGGCCCCGCCATCGCCGCCTCGGTCGTCGTCCGTCCGGGGTGGCCAACGCGACCTACCGCCAGTGAACACCGAGGGTGCGGCGGCCGGTCAGTGTGGAGCGCCCGATGCCCGGCGCGGGCTGGATGTGGTAGACGTGGCCGATGAGCGACGAAGGCGGGCTGCCACCGCACCTCGATCCCATGCACCAGAAGCGAGCGGGGCTCGAGGTCCTCGACCACGGCCTGCCGGCCCTGCCCGACGTTCTGTCATACCAGATGTCGGTCCCGGTGGCCTTCTGGAAGGCCGCGGGCTGCGCGGTGGTCCTCTTCCTGAAGTACCGGCGCGTCCTGTTCCCGGGGGACGATGCCGTTGCCGTCCGCCCCGGCGTGACTATGGGGACGTTCTACCGGGATGGCGGTGGGTGGGTCGCGCATGGCTGGTGGGGCGGGACGGGATGGTCACATGACCCAGTCGCTGACCCCGGCAGCCTGTGCGACCTTGACGGCCAGGCCATCGCAGGAGGCAGCGGGAGCCACAACCCCAACCCCCGGCCAGGGTTTCCCGCGTCCGTGATAGCTGGCCGTGTGTCCCGCGCCGTCACTCATCTTGCCCTCGTCCAAGACGACCGTGAGGAGCGCCGGGAACTGCAGTCCCACTTCGGGGCCTGGATAGTGTGCACCGAAAAGTGGTCCTCTTATCGGGTCAACGCACTGGACGAGACCGGCACCGTCTTGGGGTGCCTCACAGGGCCGCCCCAGATCCCGCGACCTCCCTCGGTCCACTTGCCCATCGGATTAGCGTGAGGTTTGAGCACGCGAACCGCAAGGGCCCCGGCACCTCTCAGGGCGCGGTTGTGTACGTCCGGACTTCTGGTCATGCCGCGCTCAGTGACCACAGCTCGCACCGGATGCCACGGCGGCCTGTCAGAGTTTGTTCCTGTGGACGCGGTGGACGCAGCAACTGTTCTCTCGCACACCCAGCGGGAGATCCCGCCGGATCAGGTACTGGCGCTCTGGTGTCGCGCCCTGCCGAATACAAGTGACCGTGACCGGCTTGCGGTCCGGCCGCTGGCGCCCTGATCATCTGCATATGAACCAGACGCCTGCCACGGCGAGGCTACGACGTGCCGTCCGGGCGGTCATCCTGACCGAGGATGACCTTGTCCTGCTGTGCCGCTTCAGCTTCCCGCATCCAGCTGTACCGGCGGGCGCGACGGTCGTATGGGCGGCCCCGGCGGCGGCGTCGAGCCCGGTGAACTGCCGCTGGCGGCACTGCGCCGGGAGCTGCACGAGGAGACCGGGCTTGTCATTGACGCCGACCCGCCGCACGTCTGGCACCAGCAGGTCGCCGCTGCGGGCCAGGCGGACGGCTACGACGGGCTGGTCAACGACTACTTCCTCGTCAGCACCACGCGCTTTGATCCCCGCGGCGCGCTGTCCGACGACGAACTCGCCGCCGAGCACATCAGCGGGATGCGATGGTGGCGGCACCGGGACATCTCCGGATACGGCGGAACCGACCTGTTCTCACCCCGTGACATCGCCAC
>DAHVAN010000177.1 GCA_027314595.1 Actinomycetota bacterium
GGCTCGATAACCCGGCCTGCGTCTCCCTCTGTCAACGCTTCGCCTGCGCCCTCACGGACGCCGGCGCATGACCCGAGGTCACCGTGGATCGCTACTCCTTCGATGCAGGACGTTCTCATGTCCCTTCTTCAGGCCGGTTTATCCCGGCGCTCCCCAGTTCCGCTCCCAGCAGCGCCTGCGGCACGCCGCCACCGCGTCCAGCGCCGACTTCCCGTGCCGGTACCCGTAGGAGTCCGGGTGGAACACCGGGTCCACCGCAGCCTCCAGCCGGGCCGCTGCCACGGTCTGCGCGATTCTGTCCGCGACAGCGGGCACCCCGAGAACGCGGGTCCCGCCGCCGTGCGGCTTCGGTATTTCCACTGCCTTCACCGGGGGCGGGAAGTACGTCCCCGACGACATCCGGTTCCAGACCTTGTAAAGGCTGCCCTTCAGGTCTTCCTCGAACGCCGCGATGGACTGCCCGTCCGCCCCAGGTGCGCCCTGATTCTCCCTCACCTTGAGCCAGGCGTCCCAGACCTCCTGCTTCGAGATCTGGAACGGCTTGCCAGATGCTTTCAGCTCGTCCATGCAACTCCTCCCGGCCATTGCCGGTTGATCGGATGAACAACAGCCACGGACAGCCCGGCCCCTTCGCTCCGCCCCCGTTACAAGGGCTTCACCGCTACTACGAGCCGGTCCGCCGGCGTGCCCGCGCGACGGTACTCTGACGCCCTGCGGGTCACTCCCGAGCCGGGCTCTCCCTCTCGCCGCCGCCGCAGCGGCCGTATCGGGGCACGCCTTCTCCCGTTCCGCACGGGAGCCGCAGACCAGGCTCACGCCACCTCTGCGCCGGGCACCGCCTGGCCAGTAAACGGGTATCCGCCAGACTCATCCCAGGACACACACCAGAGCCCTGGTTCTGATGCCGTCTAAAGAGTTTCGACGCTTACGCAGTGGTCGTCTTCCGGGTCCCTGCCTGACACATCTCGTGCGCCTTTTCCTCATCGCTCACCACGACAGTCTTCAGCTAACGCAGCATGAGGCGGCTTGAAGCCACCCCCCGAGGGCGGCTCCGGGGGGCCATCGATCCCCCATCTCCCGTGCAGTTACCACATGAGAAACCTCCCTTACCTACTCAAAGGCAGGCTCCTTTCTGTGTACGTGACACACGGTGCAGCTCTCCTGAAGGGAGTTTCTGATCTGCGGTTTCGCCTCGCGTCTGGCTGATCTGCGTGCGGTCTTCTACCTTCGTGTGAAGCGGAGGGAGAACGCGGATGGGGTCGCTGGTCGATGAGCTGCGGCTGCGGGAGGCGGCTGCACGGGCCGAGGCGGACCGGCTGCGGGCCAGGATGCAGGAGTCGGCGGAGGAGCTGGAACGGGCTGAGGAGCAGGTCACGCGGCTGGTGATCGCCCGGGAGGAAGTCACGCGGATCTTGGAGGGCCCTGTCAGGGCGGAGCCCCCGGCCGGCGAGCCGGGGGTGTTCGTTCCCCGGCCGGGCTCGCCGGTCGGGGCGGTGACGGTCCCGGCGTGGCAGGAGGGCGCGGACGCGGCGGTGCTGCCCCGGCCGTACCAGGACCTGCTGGAAGTCGCGGCGGACGCGGGGCGGACGCTGCGGGCGGGCGAGTTCGCGGCCGTGGCCGGGCTGCCCGGGGACAAGGCGGAGGCGGAGGGCCCGCGGTCCAGGCTGAAGCTGCTGGCCGCCCGCGGCTGGCTGGCGGCGGAGCCCGGCGGCCTGTTCGCGCTGCCCGGTCACCGGGGGAACGCGGCGGAACCTGGACGGTGAAGGCCCTTCTTCCTACGTTCGGAGGTGCTACCCAAACCGGACGCCAGGAAGAAGAGCCCTCCATGGAAACGTATGCCCCCCTTCCCCCCGGTGACCCGTTCGCCGCCTCGGAAGCCTTGTTCACCACGCTGGCCGCCGACCTCGCCGGGCCCGGTGCGGCAGGCCTGACGGCCTGCGAGCTGGAAGAGCTGCTGGACGCGCGGGGACGGGAGGTGCTGCGGCAGCTGCTGCAGGACCACTACGACCTGCGGGCCGCCCGCGAAGAGCAGCAGGCCCGCGCCCGCCGCGGGAACGGCAGGCCGGCCACGGGCGCCGACGGGATCGCCCGGACCCGGCTGGAAAGCGGGCACTGCCGGCTGCTGGCCACGCTGTTCGGCACGGTCCGCGTCACCCGCTGCGCCTGGCGCCGCCCCGGGGCGTACAACAGGCGGTCTCTCCGCGTTCGCGGCACACCCCAGTTACCGAGTGTGCCTTCGTTTATTCCGAGCTCCTTGGCTACTCTGGCGATCGGGCGCGAAGTCTCGATCACCATTTTCACGGCTTCATCCTTGAATTCGGACGAGAAGCTCTTG
Organism: Actinomycetota bacterium; assembly: GCA_027314595.1. GTDB lineage: Bacteria > Actinomycetota > Actinomycetes > Streptosporangiales > Streptosporangiaceae > Trebonia. The sequence continues at coordinate 2,336 of DAHVAN010000177.1, forward strand.
TTCATTCGCGGCAAAATTCCTTACCTTCCGGACGGTCATCCTAGCGGATGGACTGTCCGGGAAGTTCGGGGCACCTCACTCACGTAGTGCCGCCAGGATACGGCCCGCGGCGACTCTGACATCTTCCTCTCCCGTGAGAATCACCCCTGCTCGGTGAAGGAACGAACAAGGTGATTCTCTGTCGATACGGGCATGCCGCCCAGGATTATGCGGACCGCAGCACGAGCCCCGCCACCCCTGCCAGCGGAAACACCACGGCAGGGCACATAACCCAGCCGTCCGCCTAATGGCGGTTATGGCGAATTCCGCAGGGTGCGGCCATCGTCTGGGACCTGCTGACGGCCGTCCTCCGCGCTGCGCCCGGCGACGATGGGACCCGGACAGTTCTCACCGAGGATGACCGGTGGCTCGCAATCGCGTATCCCTCACCGCCAGAGAGTCCGTCAGCCATCCTGAACCTGCCGGAGGGACACCTCGCCTGCGAGAACTGGCGAATTGAGGTGACCCGAGCATGACGTCGGAGGCGACCGGCCTCACCACGCGCGCGGAGGCCCAGGAAACGTTCGTTGCCCTGCTAACCACGCCATTCGTCTCCGCCCGCGTCGCATCCGCGCGCTTCGCCGCAGTGCTCCAGCACCGCGCCCAGCTAACGCAGTGGTCGGGAAGGCTCGCATACCGGCTGGTGATAGCCGGGAGTGTTGCGCGCCTGCACCGGGATCCCGCGGGACCGCAGCGAACCGCCGCTCCCGCGACGGGGGCGCCGCCCTCCCGCCGGGCGCTCACTCTCGTGGCCCTGACCGCCGCTGCGTGCGAAGACGCGGATATGACGACGACAGTTCAAGCCCTGTCCGACGAGGTGCGAGCGATCTCCGCCGGACCCGGTGCCCGCGTCATGCCCTACAACCCGGATCGCCGTACCGAGCGCCAGGCGTTCCTCCGCGGGGTCAACCAACTGGCCGGGCTGGGCATTCTGCTGCGCCGCACTACAGACGAGGCGCTTCTCCGCCAGTGGGAAGAGGACGGGACGGGAGTCGGCGCCGGATTCGAAGTCGACCGGGACGCCCTGCTCCAGTTCACCGACCCGCATACGGTG
>DAHVAN010000106.1 GCA_027314595.1 Actinomycetota bacterium
GAGGAACACGCCGATGTCGGCGCCGCACTGCTGGCAGTAGGGGGCGGGGTCGTCGCTGCCGTCGCCGCAGAAGGGCTGGACGGCGTCGGTGACGGCGTCGAAGACGTCGGGGGCGTATCCGGCCAGCCACAGCAGGGCGTCCGTCTGCTGGCGGGGGGTGAGCTGGCCGAGGAGTTCCATGCGGTCCTCGGCGGTGATGCGCGCGGGGCGCGCTGAAGGGGTGAGACTGTGTCCCATGGTCATTCCTTCCGTTAGCTGGAGGGAGTGGTCTAGGGCCGCCGCCGTGTTCGAGCACTGCGGCGGCCCGCCTGCGCCCGGGGCGGGGCAGGCGTCGGGGTCTATTGTATCGCACAGAGGTGCGATATCAAGGTAAGCGATAAGTAGCACGCCTGAAAAAGTATGGCGTTTAATCTGTCCTGACAGCGCCAGCGCGTCCGCGATGGCGATGTTCCGCTGCCCCCCGGCGGTGGACGACCCGTCGGAGCGGCCCCGGGCGGGCGCGCTACCTGCCGTCCGAACCCTTGTTCAGCACCATCCGCAGGGCCAGTTCGGCATAGAAGTCGCCCAGCTGTTCGGGTGAGTCGGGGCCGTCGAGGCGGTACCAGCGGACGAGGTCGATGCTCAGCGACAGCATCCCGCGTACCAGACGGTTCACGTCGCCCGGCGCGAACGCGCCCTCGGTCGCGCCGTGCTCGACGGCGGCCCGGAACACCTCGTTGGTCAGGTGCCGCAACCCGATGATCTCGTCGTAGTGGCCGGGGGTCAGCCCGGCGAGCTCGTACTGGGAGACCCGCGCCGCGACGTGGTGCCTGGCGTGCCAGGCGGTGTACCGGGACACCATCGCGGCCAGCCGTTCCGCCGCGGTCCCCGCCGCCTCGATTGACGGGTCCTTGACGCAGGCGAGGGCGCGCTCATGGGCGGCCCGCATGATCTCGAACAGCACGAGTTCCTTGGACGGGAAGTGCACGTACAGCGCCGCCGGGCTCAGGCCCACGCCGGCCGCGATGTCCCGCGTGGTCGTCGCGTGGTATCCGTTCGCGGCGAAACAGCGCACCGCCGACGTGAGCAGCCTCTTCTCGACATCACCCAGGTCCGCGTTCCACAGGTCCGGGGACTGGTCCTTCAGCCGCCGGTCGGCGGCGATCTCCTCCGGCGTGAACCGGCTCTGGCGTCTGGGCATATTCAGGCCCTCTCCTCGTGGGCATTCGGCAATGATCGCAGCTTCGCCTGACTACAACGATCCGGCAACCAACCATGCGGTCCTCGATGCGCACCTTGACACGTCTTACCATACGGGGTGACTATGCGCTTAGTCAGCACTAGCTCCATCAACGCCCCGGAGGTCGTCTCCCCGGGGAGAACCCCCGCACTCCCGCGGCATGCCCGATGGACGAGGCGAACGCATCGGACATGCGACAACCCGACTGAACTCAGCACGCTTTCCCCTCGAAGGAGAGTCATGTTCCGAATGAGAAGCCTGCACGCCGTCCTTGCCGCCGGCGCGGCCGGGCTGGCCCTGGCCGCCGCCGGATGCGGCAGCCCTTCGACCTCTTCCAGCTCCCCCGCGCCCGCGGCGAGCTCGGGCGCCGGCGGCACGGCAAGCGCCGCCGCGGGCAGCCTGGCGGGCAAGACGATCGCGCTGGTCGGTTACGGCAGCGCCAACCCGTGGGGCGCCGCGTTCAACAAGCAGTTCGAGAGCCAGCTCGCCTCCACCGGGGTGAAGATCACCGACCTGACCACCATGGTCTCCGGCACCCAGGTCCAGTACATGGCCCAGGCGATCGCGGACAAGCCCGCCCTGATCGTGCTCGCCGTGCTCGACACCAAGGCGATGGTGGTGCCGATCGAGCAGGCCAAGCAGGCCGGAATCCCCGTGCTTGTATTCGACGGCCCGACCGACCCGTCCGTGGCGAGCGACGTGATGTCGGTGCTCTCAGACAACCAGGCGCTCGGCGAGTACGCGGCGGAGAACCTGATCCAGGGCCTCAAGGGGCAGGGGCGCAAGAGCGCCAACATCATCGTCCTCACTGGCACCAAGTCGATGCTGGTGACCCAGGACCGCATGATCGGCTTCGACAAGGTGATGAGCACCGTGCCGCAGTACAAGGTGGTGGCCGAGGAGGACGCGAACTGGGACCCGACCCTGTCCGGGCAGGACGCCCGGCAGCTGCTGGCCAAGTACGGCTGCTCCGGGGTGCAGGCCGCGTACGGCATGGCCGACTACATGGCCCTGCCGATCATTCAGGCGGCCAGGCAGGCCGGGTGCGCGGTCAACGGCAAGACCGGCATGATCGTCACGAGCAGCAACTGCTTCAAGGCCGGCATCGCGTCGATCGAGGCAGGCCAGCTCTACGGGACCGCGACCGAGGACCCGATCACGATCGCGAACCAGACCGCCACGTACGTGATCCAGTACCTCACCGGGCAGAACCCGCCCAAGCACGAGACGGTCCAGGAGTACCGCATCACCGCGGCCAACGTCGCCCAGTACGCCGCGCAGTGCAGCCACGCATGAGCGAGGCGACCGGCGCGCTGCCCGACGGGCCGGCGCCGCCCCAGGTCAGCGTGCAGGGGCTGACCCGCAGCTTCGGCGGGGTGCCGGCGGTGCGGGACGTGTCCTTCACCGTCGGCGCCGGGGAGATCCATGCCCTGTGCGGTCACAACGGGGCCGGCAAGAGCACGGTGGTGAAGATGCTCTCCGGGCAGCTCGCCCCCGACAGCGGCCGGATCATCGTCGACGGCCGGCCCGTCCAGCTGGGCAGCCGGCAGGCCGCCCAGCGGCTCGGCGTCGCCCTCGTGGACCAGGAGCTCAGCGTGGTCCCGGCGCTGACGGTGCTGGACAACCTGCTCCTTGGCGACGTCCGGGCGCCGCTGGTCAACCGGCGGCGCGCCGCGCAGGCACGGTGCCGCCAGGTGCTGAGCGACATGGGACTTGACCGGCTCCGGCCGCGGCAGCCGCTGTCGGAGCTCAGCATCGGCGAGCGCCAGCTCGTCGAGGTCGCCCGGGCGCTCAGCCAGAACGCCCGGCTGGTCATCCTGGACGAGCCGACCGCCACCCTCAGCGACGCGGAGACCGAGCACGTTTTCGCGGCGATCCGCCGGGTCGCCGCCCAGGGCTGCTCGGTGATCTTCGTCTCGCATCGGCTGTCGGAGGTCCTCCAGCTCTGTGACACCGTGACGGTGCTGCGGGACGGGCGCCGGATCGCCACCACACCGGCCCGCGAGCTGACCGTCAGCGACCTGATCGTGCAGATGCTCGGCGAGGCGCCGCACCGCCTCACGGCGGCCAGGAATCCGGACTCCCGGCCCGGCCACGCGCTGCGGATCGAGCACCTGCACGTCCCGGGGCGGCTGACGGACTTCAGCCTCACCGTCCAGGCCGGACGCGTCTACGCGCTGGCCGGGCAGCTGGGCAGCGGCGCGTCCGACGTGCTGCGCGCGCTGGCCGGGCTGCATCCGCACGCGACGGGCACGGTGCGGCTCCGCGATCGCGCCGTGCCGTTCCGCAGCCCTGTCGGAGCCTCTGGCGCCGGCCTGGCCTTCGTATCCAACGACCGCAAGTCCGAGGGCCTGTTCCTTGACCAGCCGATCGCAGCGAACCTCCTCGCCACCCGGCTGCCGGCCCTCGGCAGGGCCGGGGTGCTCCGGTCCCGCCGTGAGCACCACGCGGCCAGGTCGCTGGCCGAGCTCGTGGGGATCTCCGATCGCCGGCTCAGCGAGCCGGCCGCCGCGCTCAGCGGGGGCAATCAGCAGAAGCTGTTCGTGGCCCGGTGCCTGCGCCGCGACGACGTCCACGCTCTCCTGCTCGACGAGCCGACGCGCGGCGTGGACATCGGCGGCCGCGCGGCGATCCACCGCCTGCTGCGAGCCGCGGCCGACGACGGCCTCATCGTGGTTTTCGCCTCGACCGAGCTCGAGGAACTGCTCGAGCTCGGCGACGTGATCATCACCATGCGCGAGACCCGGATGGTCGCCAGGTACGACGGCGGCGCTGACGGGGCGGTCCTGATGCGCGACATGACCCACGGAGCTCACGCGGCATGACGACAGCGGACAACGACCACCGCCCCGCCATGGCCGCGGCCGGGGGCATCCCGGCGCGGCAGGCCGGCGGGGACGCCGCCGCCCCGGCGGAGGGCGGCGTCCCGGGCCGGCGGCGCGCCGACCCGTT
>DAHVAN010000108.1 GCA_027314595.1 Actinomycetota bacterium
ATCTGCGAGCCCGGCGACGATCCTGGCAAGGTGGCGCGGCTTCAGGCCGGTGAAGACACGCTTGCTCATGGCCGCGCGGGCCCATCCTGACGACACATCATGATCGTTCCGCGCGGCCGCTTTCATGTGCGGGACCGACACGCCGCAAACGCCCGCTACGCCGCAGAAGCCTTATCGTGCACCAAGCCGTAAGAGCGGTCTTTGACCCGGCCGAGCAACGGTGTTTCAACGCCTATCCCTGGCCGGTACGGCGCACCACTAGCTAAGCTAACCGCGTGCTGGCTCACGGCTGGCTGGGCGTGTCACGCTGGCTGGCCCGCCCGGCGGGACGACGATCACCGCGCACCCGGCGTGGCGGGAGCAGTAGCGGCTCACCGAGCCGTGGATGGCCCTGGCCGCGCGGTGGCCGGGCCGTTCCGACGACCAGCGCGTCATCGTCCCGGTTCGCGAGGCTGACCAGTGCGACCCCTGGATCGCCTCGCGGGGTCTCAGCCCGCACGGCGAGATCGTCGGGGACGCCGCCGACCGCGTCATGGAATACCCGCGTCATGAGCGCGGCCGCAGCCGCGCGGGCCACGGTGCCCGGGTAGCTCAGCGCCATGCGTCGGTGCCTGTCGTGACGGTGCCGCCGCCCGCCATGCCGCGGCAGGCCAGGTGCCCAGCAGCGGACGGCGACGAGCGGCGCTGGGCTCGATCGCGCCAGGTCGGCAGCCCACCGCAGGGCTGCCACCCCGCCGGGGGTGTCGTCGACACCCACCACGACCCGCCCCAAGCGGGCTGCGGGTTGCTTACGAGCCCGCTGCGCAACGGGCGCTGGCGGGACGGCACTGCCAGCTCCGGCGCCACCTGGCGTGACACGGCCTGCTTCCGCGCCCGCTATCCGGGTCCTCGTGACATCGGTAGTCATGACACGTCACTCCTAGCTAGCCGGGCACCGGGCCGCGCAGGGCGGCGGATGCGGTGACCGTCATCGCGGGCCACCTCCCTGGTTCGATGTTCCGGCGGTCCGCCGGCCCATACAGGAATCATGAGCCAGGCATGCCCTTGCCGGGTACAGGCTTTGGGCCTCTCCGGCGGGACATCCTTCCTTACCCTGCCGGGGTATACGCCGGGGCATAGGTCGCGGCCTGTGCCGCTAGGGTCGAAGTGGCGGTCGCGGCTCCTGCGGGGCCGCCTGGAGGGCCTGACCGACGGGCCGCGGCCGGGCCGGCCGTCACCCGGCGGCTGCTCGTCCCCACGACCCTGCGTCTGCTCGGCAACCGTGCCTGGACCCGCTCCCGCCGGTCCGTGCTCCCGCCGGCGATTCGCCGGTCCGCACCGGTGTGAGCGGTCCGTAGCCACTATCCCCTTTGGGCAGGGCGTAGGTCCCTCGAAATAGGACCCTATGCCCATACCCGGGACGGGTATCCCTGGCAGGCTCCGGGTTAGAAGTACCGCGGCCGCCGGCCCGCCTGCATAGCACCCGGGTCAGGCCGGCGCCGTGGGGAGGAGATCTTCTTCGCAGGGAAGGGGCGGCCGAGATGACCACAGCCGATCTACATCCTCCAGGTTCCCGGGAGCGTGCCGGCCGGAGCAGCCGGCTGTACTGGCGGGGATTGCTGATGGCCCGCCGCAAGTCGCCCCGGGCGGCCACGCAGCCTGGTCGCAGCGACGCATGGAGGTTGCGCGATGAACGTCAGTGATGTGGCCGTCGTGGCCGCCGACGTCGTGGCCGCCGCGGGCCTGGGCTGGTGGTTTTTCGGGCCCAAGCCGGCGACGGAAGCGGCGGTGGCCGGCGGCGTGCAGGAAGTCAGGGTCACGGTGCGCGGCGGTTATGTCCCGAACCGGATCCGGGTCAAGGCCGGTGTGCCGGTGCGGATCGTCTTCGACCGGCAGGAATCGGGCGACTGCACCTCCAGGGTCGTGTTCCCGGACTTCGGCGTGTCGGCGGACCTGCCCGCCTTCGGCCAGGCCAGTCTGGAGCTCACCCCGGCCGAGCCCGGCGAGTACGGGTTCGCCTGCGGGATGAACATGATCCACGGCGTCCTGATCGCCGCCGCTGCCGACGGCTCAGGGAACGGCGATGCCACGGACGCGGCGGATGCCGAGGCGGCCGTCGCGGAGCCGGAACCAGGCGGGGCGGCCCAGCGGGCCACCATCGTGGTGGACGGCGGCTATCACCCGTCCCGGGTGCTGGCCCGCGCGGGGCAGCCGCTGCGGCTGGTGTTCGACCGGCGGGAAGACGGCGCCTGCTCCGACCGGGTGGTGTTCCCCGGCGCCGGCGTCGAGGCTGACCTGGCGGCCTATGGCCGCACTGCGGTAACCCTCCCGGTGCTGCCGCCTGGCTCCCACGACTTCGGCTGCGGCATGGGCATGCTGCACGGGACCGTCGAGATCACCCAGGCCCCGCCGGCTGGTGCCGCGGCTGGGGCTGCGGCGGGCGGGACCGGCCATGGTCACGGTGATAACGGCGGGCAGCCCGTCCGCGCGCATGCGCGCGGCCCGGTGACGGTGGCTCCGATCATCGAGAACGGCGTGGCGCATCCCGCGCCGGTCCCGACGGCGGACGCCGGGGATGTCGAGGCCGCGGAGCGGCGGGCCGAGATCACCGACCTGATCCGGCGGGTCGCGGTGGGCTCGGTGCTCACCCTCCCGGTGCTGTTCGGGGTGATGGCCTGGGACTTCGGCGGCCACCCGGGCTGGGTGCCCTCGGTCCTGATCAATGCCTGGTTCGGGCTGGGCATGATCGCCCCGGTGTTCGCCTACACGGGGTGGCCGATCCACAGGGCGGGCTGGCTGGGCCTGGCGCACCGCAGCCCGGACATGAACTCGCTGGTCACTCTCGGCGCTACCGCGGCGTTCGCCTACAGCGTGGTCATCACGATCGCGCCGTCGCTGGCCCCGGCCAAGGTCCGCGGCGTGTACTACGAGGAGGTCGGGTTCATCCTGACCCTGATCCTGCTGGGCCGCCTGTTCGAGGTGCGGGCCAAGGCCGGCACCGGGGAGGCGATCAGGTCCCTGCTCGGGCTGCGCGCCAAGACCGCCCGTGTCCTACGGGACGGGACCGAGACCGAGATACCGATCGACCAGGTCATCCCTGGCGATATCGTGCTGGTCCGACCGGGGGAGAAGATCCCCGTCGACGGGCTGGTCGCCGAGGGGCACTCGGCGGTCGACGAGTCGATGATCACCGGCGAGCCGGTCCCGGCGGAGAAGGTCCCGGGAGATGAGGTGACCGGCGCGACCGTGAACGGCACGGGTTCGCTGCGCGTCCGGGCCACCAAGGTCGGCGCGGACAGCGTGCTGGCGCAGATCGTGGACATGGTCCGCCGGGCCCAGGCGTCCCGGGCGCCGATCCAGCGGCTGGCCGACCAGGTGTCGGCGGTGTTCGTGCCCGCCGTGGTCTACGTCGCGCTTGGCGCGTTCGCGCTGTGGTACGTGGCCGGCCCGGCCCCGGCGCTCAGCTACGCGATCATCACCGCGGTGGCGGTGCTGATCATCGCCTGCCCCTGCGCGCTGGGCCTGGCCACCCCGCTCGCGGTGATGACCGGCACCGGCCGCGGTGCGGTCAACGGGATCTTGTTCCGCAACGCCGAGGCGATCGAGACCTCCCGCGCGCTGGAGGTGATCGTCCTGGACAAGACCGGCACGATCACCGCCGGGCGGCCCGCGCTCACCGACGTGATCCCGCTGGAGGGCTTCACTGCCGACGGCCTGCTGGCCCTGGCCGCCTCCGCGGAGGCCGACTCCGAGCACCCGCTTGCCGCCGCGATCGTGGCCGGCGCCGCCAGCCGGGGCGCGGCCGTCCCCAGGGCCGCGGGGTTCGAGTCTGTCACCGGCCAGGGCGTGCGGGCCACCGTCGGGGACCACGAGGTCCTGGTGGGCAACGCAAGGCTGCTGCGGGACGCGGAGGTGGACCTGGCCGGTCTCCCCGAGCACGCCGCGTCGCTGGCTGCCGACGGGAAGACCGCCATACTGGCCGCCGTCGACGGGCGCCCGGCCGGGCTGATCGCGGTGGCCGACCCGGTTAAGGAGGACTCGGTCGCGGCCGTCGCCTCGCTGAGGCGCCTCGGCCTTGAGGTCGTCATGATTACCGGGGACGCCCGCCGCACCGCCGAGGCGGTCGCCCGGCAGGTCGGCATCACGTCGGTGCTCGCCGAGGTCCGCCCAGAAGACAAGGCCAGCGAGGTCGCCCGGCTGCAACACGAAGGCCGGCGGGTGGGCATGACCGGCGACGGCATCAACGACGCCCCCGCGCTGGCCCAGGCAGACGTGGGGCTGGCCATCGGCACCGGCACCGACGTGGCCATCGAGGCGGCCGACGTCACGCTCATGTCCGGGTCGCTCGCCGGGGTGGCCACCGCCATCGGCATCTCCCGCGCCACCATGCGCAACATCCGGCAGAACCTGGTGCTGGCGTTCGGGTACAACAGCGCAGGCATCCCGATCGCCGCCGGGCTGCTCTACCCGTTCACCGGGATCGTGCTGTCCCCGATGATCGCCGCCGCCGCCATGGCCGCCTCCTCGCTGTCGGTGGTCACCAACGCCAGCCGGCTACGCCGCTCCCGACCCGGTTTCGCACCGCGACGGCGAATACGTCTTGGCGCGGTCTCAATCGGACGATGAGGGTGCCGGCCATGCCTTCCCGGGCGTGGCCGGCGGCGGCGGCGCACACGGACCCGCCGGGTGGGGTGCGCCGGAGTGCGTTGGCAAGCAGCCCGGCGAGCCAGCGGCGGCCCTGCGGCCAGCGCGGCCATTACCAGGGTGACCGCGCCTGCGGCGACGATCAGCAGCGGTGCTGCCAGCAGCCGGGCCGCCAGGCCCCGCGGGCGCTGCGGGCGCCTGCTCACGCGCCGGGGCCCATCCGGTAACCGACGCCGCGGACGGCCAGCACGTAGCGCGGACAGCCGGCGTCGTCGCCGAGCTTGCGGCGCAGCCGCATGATGTGCACGTCCACAATGTGCTCATCACCGAACCAGTCCTGGCCCCAGACTCGGTCCACCAGCTGTCGGCGGGTGAACACCGCCCGGGGCCGTGAGGACAGCGCCTCGAGCAGGTCGAACTCCAGCTTCGTCAGGTCCGCCCTGGCACCGGCCACCACAGCCTCGCGGGCCGCCGGGTCGATTTCCAGGTCGCCGAACCTGCGCACCGGCCCCCCATCGCCTGGCTGCGGGCTGCGGGGGCGGCGCAGCATCGCCCTGATCCGGGCGGTCAGCTCGCGCGGGCTGAACGGCTTGACCATATAGTCATCCGCGCCGACCGCCAGCCCGACGAGCTTGTCGGTCTCCTCGGCCCGCGCGGTCAGCATGATCACGTACGCATCGCTGAAGGTGCGCAGCCGCCGGCACACCTCGATCCCGTCGATGCCCGGCAGCATCAGGTCAAGGATCACCACGTCGGGCGCCGACGCGCGGGCCAGCTCCAGCGCCCGCTGGCCGTCCGCCGCGATCTCCGCGGTGATCTGATCCCTGGCCAGGTAATCCGCGACCAGCCGGGCCAGGTGTTCCTCATCTTCGACCACGAGCGCCCGCGGTCTTGCGGCCAGATCCGTTTCGCTCACCACCCGCCTCCGGTGTGTCCCAGCCACGCCCTTCGCAGCTTCCCGCCTGAAGGTCACCCGTGTGCAGGGAACAAGGTCCCCCGCGGCCAGGGCGGTTGGTCAGGGCGTCCACGCTGCCCGCGGCGGGCATCGGGCTACCGGTGATCGTGCCGGGCATGGTCGTCGGATCCGGCGCGGGCCTGGCATCTCCGGCTCTTCCTCTTCCTCTTCCTCTTCGGCTGTCCCTGTCGTGGCCTGCGGTTCCGTCTCCTGTCCGGGGCCGGCGGCCTGCAGCGCGAGCTCCCCGGCGGCCAGGCACCGGCAGACGGCGCCGTCGGCGATGTCCGGGCCGGCCGCGGCGAGAACCCGGATGACGGTCTTCCCGGACGGCGGAGTGCGCGGGTGCCGTCCGGGAGGAGCCGGGCGCCGGCAGCGGCCAGTTCCTCCGGGCCCGCGCCCGCGATCCAGGAGATGATCTCGGCCATGGTGTCGTTCTTGCCGGCCAGCGCCATCGTGACCAGGGCCAGGATCGAGGCCAG
>DAHVAN010000118.1 GCA_027314595.1 Actinomycetota bacterium
TCGTGGCGGCCAACAACAACGGCGGCGGCACCCCCAGCACCGACGCCACCGTCGCTGGCGCCCCCGGGTTCGTCGGCGGGTCGAGCTGCCCGGCGCCGTGAGGGAAATCAGAACGATCGGAGAAGCAGAGCAGGGGAGCACATGACCACACCGTTCCTGTCCGAGATCAGGATCATGGCCTTCGGCTTCGCCCCCCGGGGCTGGGCGCTGTGCAACGGGCAGATCCTCCCGATCAACCAGAACCTGGCTCTGTTCTCGCTGCTGGGGACCACCTACGGAGGTGATGGCAAGACCACCTTCGGCCTGCCCAACCTGCAGGGCCGGACGGCTAACCACACCGGCGGCGGCTTCGTCCTCGGGCAGGCCGGCGGTGAAGCGGCCCACACCCTGAACGCCGGCGAGACGCCGTCTCATACGCACACCGCCTACGGCTCCACCTCGGCCGCCGATTCGGATCTGCCCGCCCAGAACTACCTCGGCGCGGCGGACAACACCTACGCGCCGCCCGCGCACCTCACGGCGATACATCCGTCGACCGTCACCAGCGGTGGCGGCGGCCAGGCGCACAACAACATGCAGCCGTACCTGGTGCTGAACTTCTGCATCGCGCTAGCCGGCATCTTCCCGACGCAGAACTAGCAGGACTGGCAGAACTAGCAGAACGAGGAGCATGCGGTGGCCGATCCTTTCATCGGAGAGATCAAGATGGGCGGGTGGAACTTCGCCCCGAACGGCTGGGCCATGTGCGACGGCCAGCTGATGTCGATCGACCAGAACCCGGCGCTGTTCCAGCTGCTCGGCACCACCTACGGCGGCGACGGGATGACCAACTTCGCTATGCCTGACCTGCGCGGACGACTGCCGGTGCACCAGGGCACCGGGTACCCGATAGGGCAGGCGGCGGGCACGGAGACGGTCACCCTGACCAGCAGCCAGATTCCCGTGCACCCGCACTCGTTCATGTGCTCCACCGATGGCGGAACCAAGGGCGTGCCCACCCAGAACGTGCCCGCGACCGTGCCGGGCAGTGCCTACATCCAGGGGACGGCGACCGCCGCGATGGCCAGCGGGAGCATCCCCCCGAGCGGTGGCAACGGGCAGCCGCACTCCAACCTCCAGCCGTTTCAGTGTGTGACGTTCATCATCGCGCTGATCGGCATTTTCCCGTCTCGGACCTGAAAGGCGCGCCCGGTGGCCAACCCGTTCCTCGGCGAGATCAGGATCTTCCCGTTCGGCTTCGCTCCCGCAGGGTGGGCGTCCTGTACCGGCCAGCTGATCGCGATCAGCCAGAACACCGCGCTGTTCTCGCTGTTCGGGACCACGTTCGGCGGCGACGGGATAACCACCTTCGGGCTGCCGAACCTGCAGGGCGCCTCTCCCGTGCATCCCGGCCAGGGACCGGGACTCAGCCTGTACGACCTCGGCGAGACGGGCGGGTCGCCGACCGTGACGCTGATTTCCGCGCAGGTTCCGCCGCATCCCCACTCCCTCCAGGGAGACGCTCGCCCGGGCGACCTGAACACGCCGTCCGCGCAGACCGCGCTGGCGCGCTCCTCGCCCGTCATCTACAAGACGGCGAGCGGAGCCGCGACCCAGCCGATGGCAGCCCAGGTCCTGGGTGGTTCCGGGGGCGGCAGCGGCCCGCACAACAACCTGATGCCGTACCTGACGCTGAACTTCTGTGTGGCGCTGCGGGGCATCTACCCGACCCGGAGTTGACCACGACCGCCCGGCCGGGCCTGCGTCCCGCCGGACCTGGTGACGCCGAACTGCTGTACCGGATCTACGCCAGCACGCGCCAGGACGAGCTCGCCGTGGTGCCCTGGGACGCGGCGCAGAAGGAAGCGTTCCTGCGCATGCAGTTCGCCGCCCAGGACCGCTACTACCACGCGAACTTCCCGGCCGCGCGCTACGACCTGGTGGTGAGCGGCGACCAGGTCCTGGGCCGCCTGTACGTCGACCGCGGCGAGGCGGCCTGGCTGGTGATCGACCTGGCCCTGCTGCCCGAGCACCGCGGGCAGGGGCTCGGGACGCGGTTGCTCGGCGACGTGCTGGCCGGGGCCGCGGCCACGCCGGTCCGGATACACGTGGAGCAGTTCAACCCCGCGCGGCGCCTGTACCACCGGCTCGGCTTCCGCCAGCTCGCCGATGAGGGCGTCTACCTCCTGCTCGAGTGGAAGCCGGGAGGCTAGCCGAACACCGCCTGGTAGCACATCGCGGTGGGCACCTGCCCGGGCACGCGGGGCTCGCCGGGCCCGACCGGGACGATGAACAGCTCCACGGTCCCGAACTGCTCGTGCTCCAGACGGTAGATGCCCTGCGGCATGACCGGCTCGAGGGGGCCATGGAACAGCACAGAAAACGGTGCCCGGACCGCGCCCGGCGCCCCGGCTCCGTGCTCGGACACCTCGGCCAGCTCGGCCTCGACGCCAGCCGGAGCGCTGCCCGGGGCAGAACCGCCCGTCAGCTGGAACCGCGTGCCCTGGTGAGCGCGGAAGTCCTCGGCGGTCAGCGTCTGAAGTGAACGGTCCTCCGGCACGGCCGTCATCTTACCCGTCCTGACCGGGGCCCAGGACGCGGGCCCGCTGCTCGCCGGTCAGCGTGGTGCCGGTGACCTCCTCCAGCAGGTCGAGCAGCCGGCTCATCGCGGTGCCCTGCTCGAGGACCGCCACCGGCGGTGGCGCGAGCTCGACGCGGCTGTCCGGCGGGACGGGTTCGAAGGTGGCGCCCGCCGTCTCGCCCCCGATCGGCAGCCACCACAGGCCGACCGTCGGGTTGACGGGCCGTGGTACCACCCACCCGGCCCGTTCGGCGCGTCCCGGGCGCGGCGGTACAGTATCCAGGCGGCGAATCGAGCCGAGCCTGGCAGAGGAGAGACCGATGAACCAGCCCGTGGCGGTGCCGGAAGTGCTGTCGGCGGATCTGCCCGCCGGGGCGTACCTGCTGGACGTGCGCGAAGACGACGAGTGGGCCGCCGGGCACGCGCCGGACGCCGTGCATCTGCGGCTCAGCGAACTGTCCGTGCGCGGCGACGAGATTCCGCGCGACCGCGAGGTGTACGTGATCTGCCGCACCGGCTCGCGTTCCGCCTACGCCGCCCAGGCGCTTGCCGGCGCCGGCTGGAACGCGGTCAACGTGGCGGACGGCATGACCGGCTGGGCCGTCGCGGGCCGCCCCATGATCAGCGAGACCGGCGCGGAGCCATTCGTCGCATAGCGATGCGCCCTCGCTAGCATCGGTGCTGTGACCGACACCGTATCCATCCGCGGCCTGCGGGTACCTGCGATCATCGGGGTCTACGACACAGAACGCGAGACAGAGCAGACGCTCGTGTTCAGCGTGGACATGGCCGCCGACGCGGCGAAGGCCGCCGCGAGCGATGACCTGGCGGACGCGCTGGACTACTCGGCGATCGCGGCAGCGATAACAGCCGTGGTCCGCGACGGGAAGTTCCAGCTCGTCGAGACAGCCGCGGAGCGGGTTGCCGGGCATGTGCTGGCCGGCTATCCGGTGAGCTGGGTCCGGGTGGAGGTGGTCAAGCCGCTGCCCGGCGAGGGGTACGCGGCCGCCGTCACGGTTGAGCGGGGATCGCGGCGACCATGACGCCGCCCGTCTTGCGCCTCGTCAGATCCGGCCGTAGATCCGGCGGGCCACGCCGATGCGGCGCAGCAGGTTCCCGGCGAGGGAGATGGCGTCCTCGATGGCCAGCGTCGTCCCCGATCCGATGGTGAAGTGGGTGGTATGGGCGGCATCCCCCATCAGCACCACGTTGCCGTTGTGCCAGCTCCCGTTGGTGACAGTGCGGAAATTCAGCCATCCAGCGTTCGCCCCGCGGCCGGCCTGCCCGATCAGCTCGCGGTCATCCAGATGGTGCTCGAAGAGCTTCCCAAGGACGAAGAGGCAATCCTGCGGTGCGAGGGTGTCAAAACCGAGGCCGGCCCACGTGTGCGGCGAGCATTCGACGATGAACGTGCTCGATTTCGCGTCGACCCCGTAGCCGTAAGCCCAGACCCAGCCGCTGCCTGTGGGGACGAAGGCATACGTGAAGGACGCGAAAACCTTGTCCGTCCCCAGCCAGATGTATTTGTTTCCGCCCACGCGCACACCGGTCTGGAACCCTCCGGCTTCAAGCCGTATCCGGCTGTTCACGCCGTCGCTGGCGACGATGAGATCGGCCTTTGGCAGTTGCGACGGTGTAAGCACTTCCTGGCCGGACTCGATACGCACGCCCAGGTTCTGTGCCCGGCCGGCCAGGATGTCAAGCAGCCGCTGCCGGCTAATGGTGCGGACACGGGCGCCCGGACACAGCACCCGCTTTCCCCGGATATCGACAACCTGACCGACGGGACTGAAGGCGGCGTGGTCAATTTCCCGTGCCGACGCCGGGTCGCTTTCGTAGAGCCTCGCCAGCAGCCAGCAGGTCGTCCCCGAACGTGACTCCCCAGCCATTGGCCGACCCCGCGGCGTTCCGCTCAAAGATCGTGACGTCGTGCCCGGGGTCACGCAGCTTCATCAACAGGGCGAAGTAGAGGCCCGCCGGTCCTCCTCCCGCGCACGCGATCTTCACGGTCCCTCCCCCGCCTGGCGGGCACCCGTCCCCACGGGTCTCCCGCTTCGCGCAAATACGTTATCGCGCGAGGGAGGCGATAAGAGGCAATACAGAAGAATCTCACACACGTGAATATAGCGACGTGGGGGGTCGGTAGGCGCGGCGATCGGAGACGGCGGGCGTGGCGTATGCGCGTCCAGCCCCGCCGCCCCGGCCGGCGGCCGCGCAAGGTCCGCCGCCGCATCGGGCTCATCGTCGTCGCCGTCGTGTCCGGGAGCCGGGGATGGGATGTGCGCCATGACAGACTCTCAGTTCGATAGATGAGGATATTCATGGCATCGGCTACGAATATTGTATCGCCTATGTGCGACGTTCCAGAACTTCAGAGGCAGGTTTTCAACGATCTTTTCGAGGTATGAGCTGGAGTAGGGCGAGGACCCTGAAGGTTTCGATGTGGCGGATCTCTCTCTCCACTACGGGGTGCTGGCCTGTCAAGATGAAGGATCGCAAGTTTCGGTAATCGGTAACGTGACCTGATGAGAGGACCGAGAGCGTGGTCGATGTTGACGCCGTCATGGAAAGCGCTCGGCTGAGGAACGAGAAGGTGCGCGAGTATGTGCGCTACTGGGCTGAGGTCACCGAGGCAGACAACATCGAAGTCGTCGGTGCCGCCGACGACGCGCGCCTGATCCAGGAGTCCCTGGACGCGGGCGAGATCTTCCCGGCCGGCGATGGCGTGTACTACTCGCGCAGCTACCACAAGGACACCGCGCGCTCCGAGGAGCGCACGATCGTCGCCACGAACAGCGCCGCCGACAAGGGCACTTACAACAACTGGTATCCAGCGCCGGAGATGAAGGCCAAGCTCACCGAGCTCGTGCGGGGGGCGTCCCAAGGCAAGACCATGTACGTGATCCCGTATCTCATGGCCGCTCCGGGGTCCCCGCTGGAGAAGTACGCCGCCGGCGTGGAGCTGACCGACAACCGCAGCGTGGTCCTGCACATGAACCGCATGGCCAGGGTGGGCGTGGAGTACCTCAACGACCTCGAAGACCAGGACAGCTTCGTCAGGGCCGTGCACGTGACCGGCGACCTGGAGAACCTCGGCCAGGGCACCCCGGCCGACAAGCGCTACTTCGTGACCATCGCCGACGAGCGCACGATCGTGCACTTTGGCTCGTCCTACGGCGGCAACGCGCTGCTCGGCAAGATCGCCCACGGGCTGCGGCAGTCCGCCTATGACGGATTTGCGTCGGGCGCGTTCCTGGCGGAGCAGTTCATGCTGCTTGGCATCACCGACAAGCAGACCGGCAAGCGCTACCACATCTGCGGCGGCTTCCCGAGCGCCTCGGGCAAGACCAACCTGGCGATGACGCTCGCCCCGGACGCGCTGGGAGATCGGTACCACGTCGACTTCTACGGCGACGACATCACCTGGCTGTGGGTCGGCGGGGACGGCCGCCTGTACGGCATGAACCCCGAGTTCGGCGTCTTCGGTGTCGCCAAGGACACCAATGAGGTCACCAATCCGACGGCGGTGGAGTCCATCGGCGCGGGCACCCGGGCGATCTTCACCAACGTCGCCTACAACACCAAGACGCACGAGGTCTGGTGGGAGGGCCGCACCGAGAACCCGCCGGCGGACCTGGACGGCTGGCTGGACTGGAAGGGCAACCCGATCGCGGACCGCACTGCCGGACAGGCGGGCGACCCGTGGGCCCACCCGAACAGCCGCTTCACCACCACCCTGGCCAACGTGCCGAACGTGGCCAGCGACTACGGCGATCCGCGGGGCGTGCCGATCGACGCCGTCATCTTCGGCGGCCGTACCCGAGACCGCGAGCCGCTGATCCGCGCGATCACCGACCTGGCCGAGGGCGTGTACGACGGCCTCACCCTGGGAGCCGAGGCCACTTTCGCGGCCGAGGGCGTGGACGGCCAGCTGCGCTACGACCCGATGTCGATGCGCCCGTTCATGTCCTACCCGGAGGGCAAGTACGCGGCGCACTGGCTGAAGATCCTGGGCCAGGCGACGGAGAAACCGATCTTCGCGCACGTCAACTGGTTCCAGCGCGACGCCGGCGACGGGCACTTCCTGTGGCCGGGCTACCGCGAGAACCTGCGTGCCCTGCTGTGGCTGATGCAGCTCAAGGACGGCGAGGTCGAGGGCGTCCCGACGCCGGTCGGCATCGTGCCCGCGGAAGCCGAGCTCAACCTGGATGGTCTCGAGATCGATGCCGCCGACCTGCGCACGCTGCTCACGATCGACACCTCGCGGTGGCGCCAGGAGATGGGCTTCCGCGAGCGGCACCTGGCCCAGTTCGAGGGCCTGCCCGAGGAAATCTGGGAGGCGCACCGCCGCGTCGCGGCGGCCCTGTCTGACACCTGATCGCTGAGGGCGGACAGCGCCGGGGAATGCGAGGTGGCTCTCCTTTCTTGAGTCTAAGTGACTCAACCTTAGGAGGGGCTCAATGGGCGAAACGCTCACGCTGCCGGTGCTGCCGCTCGATGACGAAGTGGTGCTGCCGGGCATGGTGGTCCCCGTCGGGCTTTCGGACACCGAGGCCCGCGGCGCCATCGAGGCAGCGAGGAACAGCACGGGACTTGGGCGGGGCCCGGGGATCCGTTCTGAGGAAAAAGCACGAGTGCTGCTCGTGCCGAGGCTGGCTGACCGGGGCCTGGCCGCCATCGGAACGCTGGCCGTCATCGAGCAGCTGGGCCAGATGCCCGGGGGCGGGCCGGGGGCCGTGTTCCGCGGCGTTTCGCGGGTCAGGATCGTGTCAGGGACGACCGGACCGAGCGCGACGCTGTGGGTCGAAGGCGCCGTGATCCCTGAGACCGGGCAGGGCGCCCGGGCCGCCGAGCTCGCCAGGGAGTACAAGTCGCTGATCATCGCCACGCTGCAGACACGCGGCGCGTGGCAGGTCGTGGACATGGTCCAGCAGCTTGACGACCCGTCGGCGATAGCCGACCGGGCCGGCTACGCCAGCTACCTGACCGCGGAGCAGAAGCTCACCCTGCTCGAGACCGCCGACCTGGTGCAGCGGCTCGAGCTCGCGATTGGCTGGACACGCGATCACCTGGCCGAACTCGACGTCGCGGAGTCCATACGCAAGGACGTCACCGAGGGCATGGAGAAGCAGCAGAAGGAGTTCCTGCTTCGCCAGCAGCTCGCCGCGGTCCGCAAGGAGCTCAGCGAGCTGACCGGCGACGGCGACGGCACGCAACCCGACGACTACCGGGGGCGCGTCGAGGCCGCCGACCTGCCGGAGAAGGTGCGCGAGGCCGCGCTGAAAGAGGTCGGCAAGCTCGAGCGGACCTCCGACGCCTCGCCGGAGACCGGATGGATCCGGACGTGGCTCGACACGATCCTGGACATGCCGTGGAACGAGCGCACCGAAGACGCCTATGACATCGCGGGCGCCCGCCGGATCCTGGACGAGGACCACACGGGGCTCGACGACGTGAAGGACCGGATCATCGAGTACCTGGCGGTCCGCAAGAGGCGCTCGGACCGGGGCCTCGGCGTGATCGGCGGCCGGCGTTCCGGCGCCGTGCTGGCGCTTGTCGGCCCGCCCGGGGTCGGCAAGACCTCGCTCGGCGAGTCGGTGGCGCGCGCGATGGGCCGTGAGTTCGTCCGCGTGGCCCTCGGCGGCATCAGGGACGAGGCGGAGATCCGCGGCCACCGGCGCACCTACGTCGGCGCGTTGCCAGGCAGGATCGTCCGGGCGATCCGCGAGGCCGGCACGATGAACCCGGTCGTGCTGCTCGACGAGGTGGACAAGATCGGCTCGGACTACCGGGGCGACCCGGCCGCCGCGCTGCTCGAGGTGCTCGACCCGGCGCAGAACCACACGTTCAGGGACCACTACCTGGAGGTCGACCTCGACCTGTCCGACGTGGTGTTCCTGGCCACGGCGAACGTGCTCGAGCAAATCCCTGAGCCGCTGCTCGACCGGATGGAACTGGTCACGCTCGACGGCTACACCGAGGACGAGAAGGTCGCGATCGCCCGGGACCACCTGCTGCCGCGCCAGCTGTCCAAGGCCGGCCTGTCGGCCGAGGAGGTCGCCGTCGAAGACGACGCGCTGCGGCTCATCGCCGCGGAGTACACCCGGGAGGCGGGCGTCCGCTCGCTCGAGCGGTCGATCGCCCGGGTGCTGCGGAAGGTCGCGGCGGCGGAGGCGCTCACGCCGGGCGCGATCCCGGTAGCGGTCGGCGTCGCGAACCTGCGCGAGTACCTGGGCAGGCCGCGGTTCACCCCGGAGACCAGCCTTGCCGCCGGCTCCCGGCGGACAGCGGTCCCCGGCGTGGCGACCGGGCTCGCCGTCACCGGCGCGGGCGGTGACGTGCTCTTCATCGAGGCGTCCCTGGCCGACCCGGAGACCGGGGCGGCAGGCGTCACGCTCACCGGCCAGCTCGGCGACGTGATGAAGGAATCGGCGCAGATCGCGCTGTCCTACCTGCGCTCGCACGGCGGTGAGCTCGATCTGCCCGTCTCGGAACTGAAGGACCGCGGCGTGCACGTCCACGTGCCCGCCGGCGCGGTCCCCAAGGACGGGCCGTCGGCCGGGGTCACGATGACGACGGCGCTCGCGTCGCTGCTGTCCGGGCGGCCGGTGCGATCCGACGTGGCGATGACCGGCGAAGTCTCGCTGACCGGGCGGGTGCTGCCGATCGGCGGGGTGAAGCAGAAGCTGCTCGCCGCCCACCGGGCCGGACTCAGCACCGTGCTGATCCCGCAGCGCAACGAGCCCGACCTGGATGACGTGCCCGCCGAGGTGCTCGCCAAGCTGGACGTGCACCCGGTCAGCGACGTCCGCGAGGTCCTGTCGCTGGCCCTGGAGCCAGCGACCGTGACGGCGGCTGCCGCCGCAGCCTGATCCCCGTTCGCGGCCGGGCGGCGTAGGGTGGGGAGCCAATTGGGCCGGCCGCGCATTTGCCCCGCATAGTCTGGGCCGGCCGCGCACTTGCCCCTGCCCCGATCGCCGCCTCGCCGCCTCGCCGCCTCGCCGGGGGCAGACAGGCGGGGACGCGCCCAGCCGCCGTCAGGCGGCGTGGTCGGGGCAGAGGCCGAAGAGCTCGACCGTGTGGTCGACGGACGTGAAGCCGGCCTCGGCGGCCACCTTCTCCGCCCACTGCTCGACGACGCGGCCCTCGACCTCCACGCTGCGGCCGCAGACGCGGCAGGTCAGATGGTGGTGGTGGGCGGTGGACCCGCACTGCCGGTAGAGCGTCTCGCCGGACGGATCGCGGATCGTGTCGATGGCGCCCTGCTCGCTCAGCACCTGCAGGTGCCGGTACACGGTGGTGAGCCCGACGGTCTGGCCGCTGCGGCGGAGTTCGGCGTGAATCTCCTGGGCGCTGCAGAAGCCAGGGAGGCTGGCCAGCGCGGCGGCGACGGCAGACGCCTGCCTGGTCCCGCGCACTCTCGTGCCGCGCGGCTGCTCCACTGTCACACCTCGCAAGGTAGCCGGCCGTTCCGCCGGCATCCACGGACCGGCCGTTCCGCCGGCATCCACGGACCGGTTTGCTTACTGATAATAGAAACGATTATCATTTACAGCGAACCGGCGGGGCGATGGGTTCCCGCGAAGGCATCCGGACGATCTGGGGGGGTCACCGTGCGAGCCGCTGGCGGAGTGAGGCGGGCAGCCGTCCTGCTCATCGCCATCGGCGCCGCGCTGGCGACGATGGTCGCGCTCGCGTTCGCCGGCAGCGCGAGCACCGTCGCGCCGCCCGGCGTGATCGTCGCGGTCGGCGCGGAGAGCCAGTACGCGGACGTCATCGCCCAGGTCGGCGGCAGGTACGTCCAGGCCAGCGCGATCATGAGCAACCCAAGCACCGACCCGCACGCGTTCGAGGCCTCGATCGCGGTGGCCAGGCAGATCGGCGCGGCCCAGCTCGTGGTGCAGAACGGCCTCGGCTACGACGCCTTCATGAACACCATCGAGAACGCCACGCCGAACCCCGGCCGCACGGTCCTCGACGTCCAGCGACTGCTCAGCCTGCCGGACAGCACGCCCAACCCGCACCTGTGGTACGACCCCGCCACGATGCCGCGGGTCGCCACGACGGTCGCCGCCGACCTGGCCAGGCTCCAGCCGCGGCACGCGGCGTACTTCCTGGCCAACGCCGCCGCCTTCATCGCCAGCCTGAAGCCCGTGCACAGCGCGATCGCGAGCTTCAGGGCCGCCTACCCGGGCACGCCGGTCGCCAGCACCGAGCCGGTCGCCGACTACCTGCTGCGGGCGGCGGGCGCGGACAACCTGACGCCGTGGACCTTCCAGGCCGACATCATGAACGGTGTCGACCCCTCGCCGCAGGACGTCGCGACGGAACGGGCGCTGCTGGCCGGGCACAAGGTCAGGGCGCTGGTCTACAACGAGCAGGTGACCGATCCGCTCACCGAATCCCTGGTCGCGCTGGCCGCCAAGAACCACATCCCCGTCGTCGGGGTCTACGAGACGATGCCCGAGCCCGGCTACGACTACCAGACCTGGATGCTCGCCGAGATAGCAGCGCTGCGGCAGGCCGTCCAGCACCACACATCCGCGGAGCGCCTATGACCACCGTCGCCAGAACCGCCTTGCTCGAACTCAGCGATGTCGGCGTGCGGCTGGGCGGCCGCCAGGTGCTCAGCGGCGTCAGCTTCACGATCGCGCCGGGGGAGTTCGCCGGGATAATCGGGCCGAACGGCGCGGGCAAGACCACGCTGCTGCGCCTCATACTCGGCCTGCTCGAGCCGTCGGCAGGCCGGGTCCTCCTCGACGGCGAGCCGCGCCAGAAGACCCGCCGCAAGCTGACGGGCGGGCCGAAGGGCGCAGCGAGCATCGGTTACGTGCCGCAGAAGCTGCTGATCGACCCCGACATGCCGCTGCGGGCCCGCGACGTGGTCTCGCTCGGCCTCGACGGCCATCGGCTCGGGTTCACCTTCCCGTCCCGGCAGCGCCGGGAGCTAGTGGACCGGACGCTGCACGACGTGGGCGCCGCCGGCTACGCGGACGCGCGGGTCGGCGAACTGTCCGGCGGCGAGCAGCAGCGGGTGCTGATCGCGCACGCCCTGATCAGCCGCCCCAGCCTGCTGCTGCTCGACGAACCGCTCGCCAACCTGGACCTGCGGTCGGAGCAGGAGATCGTGTCGCTGCTCGGCAAGCTGGCGACCGAGCAGCAGATCGCCGTGCTGCTCTCCGCGCACGACATGAACCCGCTGATGAGCGTCATGGACCGGATCATCTACGTGGCCAACGGCAAGGTCGCCACGGGCTCGAGCGACGAGGTGGTCACCTCCGAAGGCCTCAGCAGGCTCTACGGCCATCACGTGGACGTGATCCGGGTGCACGACCGCGTCCTCGTGGTGGCTGGCGAGTAGGCAATGCACTACCTCATCGAGCCGGGCCTGCTCGCCAGCGCTCCGGTACGGACGGCCCTGCTCATCGGCGCGGTCGTCGCGGTGACCTCTGGCGTCATCGGCGTGTTCGCCGTGATCCGGGGCCAGTCCTTCGCCGGCCACGCGCTCGCCGACGTCGCG
Source organism: Actinomycetota bacterium (assembly GCA_027314595.1). Classification (GTDB taxonomy): domain Bacteria; phylum Actinomycetota; class Actinomycetes; order Streptosporangiales; family Streptosporangiaceae; genus Trebonia. The sequence continues at coordinate 12,081 of DAHVAN010000118.1, forward strand.
ACCACGGGCGGCGCGGGCGCCTTCCTCGCCGGGATCGATCAGTTCTGGGGGTTCCTCGCGGCGGGCGCCGTGTCCGCGCTGCTGATGGAGAGCATCGGCGTGCAGCGCCGCCGCGGCAGGGACGTGGCCACCGGCGTGGTGCTCGGCGGCGCTCTCGGCCTTGCCGCGCTCTTCCTCTACCTCGGCACGCTGAAGACGGCCTCGACCGGGGCGTCGTTCACGATCCTGTTCGGGTCGATCTTCGTGGTCAGCCCGGCCACGGTGCCCGCGCTCGTCGCGTCCGGCGTCATCGCGCTGCTCGCGACCGCCATGCTGTCGCGCGTGCTGCTGCTCAGCGCCGTCTCCCCGGACATCGCAGCCTCCCGCGCGGTGAACGTCCGCCTCGTCGGGATCGTCTACCTCGTCGCGCTGGCGATCGACGTGTCGCTGTCCGCCGTCGCGATCGGCGCGGTGCTGTCCACCGCGCTGCTTATCGGGCCGGCGGCCACGGCGCTGCGGGTGGCCAAGAGCCCGGGCCGGGCGATGGCGGTGGCCGCGCTCACCGGGCTGGCCGCCACCTGGCTCGGCATCGTGCTCTCCTACGACTCGTACTACTGGCCGCCGTACGGCCACGGCTGGCCGGTCAGCTTCTTCGTCGTGGCGCTCGTCCTGACCGGGTACCTGCTCAGCTACGCGAAGAGGCCGCGCCGCCTGGCGTCGCGTTCGCCGCACGAGGGGGCCGAATGTTCTCCGGCCTGATGGCGAACACCTGGATCACCGCCAGCGTCGTCGCGGTGGTCGCGGGGGTGGCCGGCTTCTTCGCCGTGCTGCGCGGCTCCACCTTCGCCGCGCACGCGATACCGAACGGCGCGTTCGCCGGCGCCGCGGGCGCCGCCCTGCTCGGCATCAACGTCTTGTGGGGGCTCGCGGTCTTCGCGGTCGGCGGTGCGCTCGGCATCGGTGCGCTCGGTCCGGGAACACGAGGCCGCGGCGGCACCCGGGGCGCCGGGGGAGGGCGCGATGTGGTGACCGCGCTGACGCTGGTGCTGATGCTCGGCCTCGGCGCCCTGTTCGTCAGCGTCAGCAGCCAGTACGCGCAGGAGACGTACTCGCTGCTGTTCGGCGAGGTGTTCGGGGTCAGCCGCGGCGAGGTGGTGCCGATCCTCGGCCTGGGCCTGGCCGCGGTCGTGCTCATCGGGCTCGCCTTCCGCCCGCTCATGCTCACCTCGGCGGTGCCCGAGATAGCGGACGCGCGCGGCGTCTCGACGCGCAAGGCCGAGCTTTACTTCCTCGTCGTGATGGCGCTCGCGACGTCCATGACCGTGCCGGTCGTCGGCGCGCTGCTGATGTTCAGCCTGATGATCGGCCCGGCGGCGGCGGCCCGCGCGGTCACCGCCCGCCCCGGGATCGCGATGGCGCTCTCGGTGGCGATCGCGCTCGTCACCGTCTGGCTGTCCATCGCGCTGTCCTACCGCACCAACTGGCCGCTCGGCTTCTTCGTCGGCCTGGCCGGCGCGGTCTTCTACCTGCTCGCCCAGGTAGGGCGGTAATTCCCCCGGGGGGCGACCCCCCGGTGACCCCCCGCATGGGGGGACTGCCCGTCCCCCCATTCCCCCCTGGCCCCCGGGCCGCGCGCTGGCGGGACAATGGGTTCATGGCCAACCGACTCAAGACGGCGACCAGCCCTTACCTGCTGCAGCACGCGGACAACCCGGTGGACTGGTGGCAGTGGGGCGAGGATGCGTTCGCGGAGGCACGGCGCCGGGACGTGCCAGTGCTGCTGTCCGTCGGGTACGCGGCGTGCCACTGGTGCCACGTGATGGCGCACGAGTCGTTCGAGGATCCGAAGACGGCGGCCGTGGTGAACGACAGCGTCGTCGCCGTCAAGGTGGACCGCGAGGAACGGCCCGACATCGACGCGGTCTACATGGCCGCCACCCAGGCGATGACCGGCCAGGGTGGCTGGCCGATGACGGTCTTCATGACGCCGGACGGCGAGCCGTTCTACTGCGGCACGTACTTCCCGCGCGACTCCTTCGTCAAGCTGGTGACCGCGGTGTCCCGCGCCTGGCGGCAGGAGCGGGGGAAAGTCAGTGATCAGGCCGAACGAATAGCGGCGGCTCTGGCGGAGAATGCTTCGGCGCTCACCGGGCTCGGCGGCGGTGCGGGCGGCCTGCCGCTCGCCGAGACCACCGCGGGGGCGGTCGCCGCGCTCGAGACGAGCTTCGACCACGTCACGGGCGGCTTCGGGAATGCCCCCAAGTTCCCGCCGTCGATGGTGCTGGAGTTCCTGCTGCGGCATTACTCGCGCACCGGCTCATCCGCCGCCATGACGATGGCCGAGCGCACCTGCGGGGCCATGGCGGGCGGCGGGATGTACGACCAGCTGGGCGGCGGGTTCGCGCGCTACAGCGTGGACGGCGCCTGGGTGGTGCCGCACTTCGAGAAGATGCTGTACGACAACGCGCTGCTCATCCGGCCCTACGCGCACCTGTGGCGGCTCACCGCCGCCCCGCTCGCGCGCCGGGTGGCCGAAGAGACCTGCGACTTCATGCTGCGCGAGCTGCGCACGCCGCAGGGGGGCTTCGCCGCGTCGCTCGACGCCGACAGCGACGGCGCCGAGGGCGCGTTCTACGTGTGGACGCCGGCCGGGCTGCGCGAGGTGCTCGGCGAGCAGGACGCGCAGTTCGCGGCCGCGGTGTTGGGGGTGACCGGCAAGGGCACGTTCGAGCACGGCACGTCGGTCCTGCAGCGACGCTCCGACGAGGACGTCCCGGGCGCACCGGCCGATCACGAGCGGCTCGACCGCATTCGCGGTGCGCTGCTCGCGGCCAGGGACGGGCGCCCCCGGCCGGCCAGGGACGACAAGGTGGTGGCGGCGTGGAACGGCATGGCGATCGCGGCGCTGGCCGAGACCGGCCTGCTCTTCGACCGGCCAGACCTGATCGGCGCCGCCTGCGACGCCGCCGGACTGCTCACTTCCCTGCACGTCGCGGACGGGCGGATCGTGCGGACCTCACGCGACGGGGTGGCGGGATCCAGTGCCGGCCTGCTCGAGGACTACGCCTGCGTGGCGTCCGGGCTGCTGGCGCTGTACGGAGTGACCGGGGACGCGCGCTGGGTTCCGGTGGCGGGCTCGCTCCTGGACACCGTGCTTTCCGCGTTCGGCGACGGTTCGGGCGGCTTCTATGACACGGCCGACGACGGCGAGCGGCTGATCTTCCGGCCGGCCGATCCCGCCGACGGCGCCACCCCTTCGGGCGCGTTCGCGGCGGCGGACGCGCTGCTCAGCTATGGCGCGCTGGCCGGCTCGCGGCGGCACAGGGACGCCGCGGTCGCCGCGCTG
>DAHVAN010000119.1 GCA_027314595.1 Actinomycetota bacterium
GGCCTGGTTCATGCTGTAGGGGCGGTGCAGCAGGCCGGTCATCAGGGCGCGCAGGCTCCTGTTGGTGATGCCGGTGACCGTGAACAGCATGGCGGCGATGGTGCCGGCCAGGGCCTGGACCCGAAGGTCGCCGAACCGCAGCGCGGCCGCTGAGCTAGCCGGGTCTCGGTGAGGCCGTCGAGTTGCTCGCCGGCCCGGATCAGCGCGTCCTCCTGCAGCGGCGGTAGTGATTCGAGCAGAATCTGCGGCAGTCGGCCCTCGTCGATGCGCCGAATCGGCCCTGCTGCGCGTCGAGCGTGACGATGACCCGCAGCCGTTGCCCCGTCCCGCAGCGGCCCGGGCCGAAGTGGCGCCGGCGGACCTGGCAGCGGCGCAGGACATGGCCCAGACCGCAGCTGCCAGCGCCTCCGAACGACTCGGCCTGGCCCAGCGGCGTCTGCAAGAGGCAAAGCGCCTGCAGCAGGCCGAGCAGCAGGTGCTGCGCCTGGAAGCCGAGGCCGATCAGCTAGGCACGGCCGCCGAGGAGGACGCGCAAACAGCGGATGAGCACGCCATCGCGCGGGACAGCGCTGCCGTCGCCCTAGCCGAAGCCTGGCGCGCCTGGTGTCGTGATCCGCAGAACACGCGGCTGCTCGGCGAGACCGATTGGGCGGCCCACTCGCTGCTCGGGCCGCTGATCAGGGACGCCACAATACTGGCCGGCGACACTGTATTGGCTGGGAACACGATGCCGTCGCTGGACGGGCTGGACGAAGTGGCCGACACTGCGGCCCGCCCGGCGCGGGCGGCGGTAGCGGCCGAGCGCGCGGGCTTGGACCGCGCCGCGGCCGTCACGTCGCCACCAAGGCCAGGCACATCGGCGCGGCCGCCCGTGCGGCGCACCGCCAGGAGCGGATCGCCCAGATCGATGCCGAACTAGCTACGCTGGCCGAGCGGGCCGAACTGCGAGAGCGGCAGCTAGTCGGCCTAGACGCCACCGAGGCAGCACTGGACGCGGTGATCCGCGGCGCGCCGCGGACCACCGACCTGTTCGCGGCCCGCCGGATTGCCGCCGAGAGTGCCGCCCGGGCCAGCCGCACCGCCGCGCGGGCCGCTCGTGAAGCCGGGCGAGCCCGGCAGGCGCGGATCACCTGGGCCGACGAGCTGGCCACGCACCAGGCCACGTGCGCTCATCAGGGGCTGCCAGCAAGCATAGAGGCACTGGAAGGTGCAGGCGAGGCAGCGGGTCGGGCACGGGACGACGGCAAGCGGCTGGCCCGGGAACTGGGCCGACTGGACGACCACGTCCGTCGGCACCAGGAGCAGCTGCAGCGGGTGACGAACGCGGAGGCGCTGCGCGACCGCGCCGAGCTGGTGGCGGACGAGACCTGGTCGCGGTGGCACGCCGAAGCCAGCGCGCTGGCGGCCCAGCACGACGCCATCGACCTGTCTGTCGCACAGGCCCGGGCCGAGCTAGCCAAGGCTCAGGAAGCCCAGGAACGGGCCGACTGGGACCTGAGTAAGGCGACCGAGGCGGTCAGCCAGCTAGGACCGCAGCTCGGTGCCGCCCGAGAGACGAGCCGGCAGGCCGCCGATGACGCCGACAAACAGCTGAGCCGGATGACCCGAATGGGGCAGCGGTTGAATCAGTCGATCGCGCTCCCCGGCCTCGCCCCCGCGGCCACCGACAGACGGCTGGGCCGCATCGTCCAGCCGGATCAGCTGGACCAGGTCGCGGCGGCGGCGAACTCGGTGCTGACTACGGTTACCGCAGTCCGTCAGGTGCCATCAGTCAACAGCGTGCTCAACGCGTTCCGTGACTTTGACCGTGAGGTGTCTGGCCAGCTCGATGTGCAGTACCGGCTAGACGACGACGTGCTGGTGGTCGAGGTGGCCGGGGCGGACGACGAGCGCACCCTGGCCGGGGCGGCCCGGACGCTGGCGGAACGGGTGAACAGCGGCCGGGCGGCGCTGACCGACCGCGAGCGGGAGGTATTCACTCGCTTCGTCCTCGGCGGGGTCGCGGAGGAGCTACGCCGCCGGGTCAATCAGGCCGACCAGCTGGTCGCAGCCATGAACACCAGCCTGAAGGGCATCAGGACTAGCAACGGGATCGGAGTGCGGCTGGGCTGGGGGCTGCGGGAGGAGCACGCGGCCCTGGGCCGGGTGCTCGAACTGGTGGCGACGTCGGATGCGGTCCGCTCGGAGGCGCATAACAGCGAGCTGACCGAACTGCTGCGGCACCGGGTCGAGGAGTTCCGCTCCGCCGACCCGAGCAGCGGCTACGCCGCCCACCTGGCCGCCGCGCTGGACTACCGGCAGTGGCACGAGGTGAACGTAACCATCCTCGGCCCGGAGGAAGGTCAGCAGCGCCGACTGTCCCGGCGGGCCAAACTGTCCCAGGGCGAAACCCGGTTCGTCTCCTACGTGACGCTGTTCGCCGCCGCCGACGGATACCTGACCAGCCTTGGCGACGACGGCCGAGCGCTGCGACTGATCTTGCTCGACGATGCGTTCGCCAAGGTGGACGAGGGCACAGTAGCCGAGCTGATGGGCCTGCTGGTCACCCTCGACCTGGACTTCGTCATGACCGGCCATGCCCTCTGGGGTTGCTTCCCGCAGGTCCCGCGCCTCGACGTGTACGAGGTCAGGCGCAGCGGCGGCAGCTCGGCCGTGACCACTCACGTGCACTGGGACGGGCACAGCCGACACTTGCACAGCACCGCGTGAGTGGCCTCCCGGCCGGGCTGCGGGCCCATCTGTCCGCCCCGTCCCTGGCGCGGCTGTGGCCGGTGCTGCGGAACCGGCTCGAGCAGTCCGGGCACGCGATCCGCGGATCGGTGACGGTCGAACTGGACGACGACGGTGCGGACCGGCTCGGCGGCCTGCTCGCCCGACCAGTGCGCGCGGGCACGACCCGGGTGAAGCTGGCCGTCCTGGATGACGCCCTGCGGTCGAGCGTGGCCGAGCGGGGGCTCGTCGCCGTCGTGGCCGAATTGACCGGTGGTCCGCTACGGGACCGGCCGGCTGAGCGGTACGACGCCCGGGTCCGCCGTGAGCAGCTGTGGGCCGAGCTGGACAGGCTGCTCACCGAGCACGGCCTGGCGGGCCAGGACTGGACGCGGCCCTGGACAGACTGGCTGCACCGGGGAGGCGTACTGACGCGGCTGCCCGACGACCAGGCCAGCCAGTCACTGGCGATCGCGGTCGGCACGCTGGCCGCAGTGCTGAGCGCCGGTCGGACACCGACCGGGATCGCCGAGCTGGCCAGCGCGATCACCGGTGACGCGCACGGTCTCGACGACGCGGCGCCGACCGCGGCCCTGGTGCTGCGGGGACTGGCGATCGCGCTGGACGTCCCGCCGCCCGCCTCGGCCGCGGAACGTCGGCTGCTGTGGCAGCGGGTCGAGGTCAGCACCGACGAGATCTCTGGGACTGTCATGACCTACGGGCTACGGCCGCCCGGCACAGGCCGCTGGTCGGCGATGATGCGGGAACGGGCCGACCTGGGCCTGGTCACCCACTTGACCGTGCACGAGCTGCACCGAGCCGACGAAATGACACGGCCCGGCGAAATCGTGCACGCGTGCGAGAACCCGCAGGTGCTGCAACGGCTCGCCGCCGCCGGAGTCGACCGGCCGCTAGCTTGCACATCCGGCAACCCATCGGCAGCCGGGTCGCTGCTGCTAGGGCGGACGGTGGTGCGGTACCACGGCGACTTCGACTGGCCGGGCATCGCTATCGCCCGCCGCATCATCGGCCAAGGCGCCCAGCCATGGCGGCTGGGATGTGCCGACTACCGCGAGGCGGTGGAACGCCTGCCGACCGACCGACGGCTTACGCTGACCGGCCGGGCCGAGACCACCCCGTGGGATTCCGGGCTGAGCCAGGCCATGATGGCGGACAACGTCGCCGTGCACGAGGAGGCAATCGTCGATCTGCTACTGGCCGACCTGATCGCCTGACAGGCGGCTGGCAGCGCTGCCGCCATGCTCAGCAGGCTCTGGGCTCTACGTTTTCGCCCAGCTTCTTGACGATTACGGTGGGAGGCTGACAGGCGATCTTGGCATTCAGCCTGGCCCGTCACCAACCATGCGGACGCCAAGCTCGGGACGAACAGCGCTGATCTGATGGGCGTAATCACCGTCGTCGGTGAGCACGGTGAAGCTGTCGCCCAGGGCAGTGGCGGCAACCAGCAGATCAACAGGGTGAACCCCAGCAGCCTGGCCGCAGTCGATCAAGTCCGCCTGGATCTCCCGCGCCGTAATACCAGCCCGGTGGTGCAATTCAACCCGGACGTAGGTCTCAGTGAACTCGCGCAGGTGCACCGCATGCTGCCCCTTCGACGCGCGGCGACAGATCTCCATTTCCGTCGGCGGGCAGATCCACACCAGGCCGCGCTCAAGGTGATCACGCCACGCACCAGCCAGCACCGCGCCGCGATCAATACGCCAGTAAGCGCTAGCGTCAATCAGGTACTCGCGACCTGTCACCGATCCTCGGCCCGGTCGGCGGCCTCGCGCTCAGCAATCTCGGCCCGCTTAAGGGCAACGTTCGCCGCCCTCGCGGCGGCATTGGCCACCAGCTTCCGCAGCGTCTCCTCGCGACTGCTCGTTCCCAGCAGTCCGGCAGCGGCGGTCAGCTCATCCTCATCCACTTCCACCGTGACGGTCGTGGTCACCAGAATCCTCCCTGTCCCTGCTCCTCCTTCCCAGATTACCTGCCGACCGACACGGCGGGCTATGACCGCACGAGCACCCCATTACGGCTGGAACGACTATCGGTCCGACGCGATTCGGGGTCAACTGAACCATGGCAACATGTCTCCCCGCCCGGCCGCGAAACGGCCCTTCCCTCGAAAATCGTGAAGATCTTGGAGGTGGAAGCGGAGTCATCGGTATACCCAATAACTAGCTTGACCTGCGGGAACTTAGGCTCGCAGGGTTTCCGGTAGCCTCTGCCGATGCGGGTACCCATGACCCGTCGGGCGGCCGGAGGGTGAGCCCGGCGCTCCGCACTGGCCGGAGCGCCTAGTCCCGTGTCCGGGTTGGCACCTGGCGCTGGGATGCGGTAGCCATACAAGGCATGACCCCCATCGCAGACGGCGTAGACGAATCTGGGCTGGCCGCGCTCATCAAGCGCAGCTCGGAACTGAAGCACGACCTGGTCGGGTTCGCCTACACTCCCCGGCTCAGGCCGTACCTGATGCGGCGGCTGCAGGAGGCTGCGGACGATGACGAGGAGCTGGACGAGGGCGAGGGACTGGGCGAGGGCGAGTTCATCGAGGTCATCGACCGGTTCGTGCTGGAGGGCCGGCTGCCGGGCGGGAAGACGGTGCTGAACCTGTTCCTTGCCAGCCGGCGGGACCTGTCCGCTGCCGACGGCGAGATGGTGCGCTCCTGGGGTGACTTCGTGGAAGGCCTCTTCGAGAACCGGGGCATGGACGGGGACGCGGTCATCTTCCTCAACCTGCTCGACGACCTGGAGTACCGGGTGTACTCCAACATGGGACCCGCAGTCCTGCGGCGGCTGCCCAAGCGCGGCTTCGTATACGTCCGCCTGGTTCCCGTCCGCCCTGGCACGCGGGCGTGGCTAGTCTCCGGGATGATGCGCACGTTCGCCAGGTCCGACGCCGCGAAGGTCGCCCAGGCCGCGATCCAGCTGGCGGCGAACGCGCCGGAGCGGGTCTTCCGGAACCCGGAGAAGGTCGAGCAGGGCTGGAAGATGATGCGGGAGGACCGGGCCGCGTTCGTCGGCTTCTTCGGGACCGACGAACTGGTCCTGCCGCCCGCCGAGGCGGCGGAGCGCATGCGGGCCTACTACCGGCACCGCCAGGAGACCCAGCTCGCCGCCCAGTCAAAGCGCGGCAGGCCGCACAACATCCCGGACCTGTCCGAAGTCGGCATCCTCCCGCCCGAGATGGAGGACTCCGACACCGTCGGCCTCATCTACGACGAGGTCGACGGACTCAACTACTACGACGACTACGGGATGCTGCGGGACCTGTTCGCGGACCCGGGCCTCGCTGCCGACCGGCGCTACGCAAGCGTGCTGCGCGGGTACCTGGCATCCGACACCATCGGCCCGCTCCCGTGCCGCCGACTCGTCGCCGCCTACCCGTCAACCGCCGACGCCGTCTTCCGGAAGATCCTGCGCAAGCCCACCTTCACCTGGGCCGAGCACGGCGAGGCACTGCTGCGCAAGCGCAAGCCCTGGTACTACGAGAGCGAGCCGCGCCCCGGCATCTCGGTCATCGGCGATCGACTCGCTGAACTCACCGGCCACCAGAAGGCATAAAGAGGACTCGCGGCCCCGACCTCCTCACCAATGTTCCCGTGCCTGCCGACAACTGGCCACGTGACTCATTCATCAGCCTGCCCGGGCACGTGACGCTGGCCTGCTGGCGGCGGGACCGGGCGGTCTTCCCGTTCCATCTGCTCGTCGGGCACCGTGTCGCGGGCACTGTCCTACGGCACCATCTACACCACCAAGCTGCTGCGCCGCGGCACCGACATCGACCGTGCCGCCCCGTGGCGGGCACTGCAGGACCTGAAGGTCACCGACGTCACGCGCCCCTTCCGGCCCGCGCTCTCCATCCCGCCGAACGGCAAGGCGCTCTCGGCTGCCAACGGCAAGTCCGACGCGGTGCGCCTCGACGAGACGGCGCTGCCCGGCCCTGTTACCTACCGGCACGACGTGCAGACGCTGTTCGCCTCGGAATCGCTCGGCCAGGCACTGCGCCAGCTGACGGTCTACGGCCGCGACGGACTGCCCGTCGTATCAGCGGACTCCCGCCGGCTGGAGGGCTGGGTCACCAACAACGGCGTGCTGCGCGCGCTCGCTCACCGTGTCGCAGGCACCGCGGCGGGAGAAACGAAGATGGTCGGATAGCCCGGGGCATCTCAGCCCCGGGCTTCCACGGATCCGTGCGTAACAGTCTCCCGTTACACGGCTCCTGCCGTCCTGGTCATCTGGCGGCCGGTTTCACCCAGGCCCAGTGTGCGAAGTACTGCGGTCGTCTCTCGGCGGCCTCCATGAGCGTCCTGGTGGCTTTCCTCCAGGTGCCCCGGTTCTTGTACTTGTTCATGACCCACCGCATCAGGTAGGTGTTGACACGGCGGAGCACGGGATACAGCTTCGAGATGCAGAAGGCACCGTAGTACCCCATCCAGCCCCGGATTTTCGGGTTGATCAGCTTTGCGATCTCCCGTCCGTCCGAGTTGACCCAGCGGTGCAGCCGCCAGGACCGGATCTCGGCGCTGATTTTCTTCAGGGCGTCCTTGCTGATCGCGGGCAGGAACGAGGT
>DAHVAN010000126.1 GCA_027314595.1 Actinomycetota bacterium
CCGGCCTGCGCGGCGTGGCCGCCGAGCTCGGCGGCGGTCCTGGATACGGCCGCGGTGAGATCGGTCAGCAGGACGGCTGCCCGCTCGGCCTCGGACCTGCCGCGGGCGGTGGCCAGCTTCCGCCGGTCCAGTTCGGCCGCCGCGTCACTGGCGGTTTGCAGGCAGGTGCGGACCAGGCGCTCCAGGTCGCCCATCTGCTGATGTGCCTGGTAGGCGCCGCTGGCCTTGAGCTGCTCGATCCGGCCGCGCAGGCCGACGACCGCGGTCTCGGCGGCCTCCCGGCGCGCCATGGCCTGCTCCTGCCGCTGCTGCGCGGCGCGCTGTCCCCCCTCGTCGGTGCTCACCGCGGTTCGCTGCGCCGCTGTCGCCTCGCGGCGGCGGGTCAGCGCGTCGGCCGCCGCGCGGGCGTGGGTGCGCAGGTACGTCGTGTAGCTGGCCAGGAAGGTCTGGGTTGCCTCGTCGGCGGCGGCGAGTCCCTCCAGCGTGAGCGCGACCGCCTCCATGTCATCGAACGACCGTGCCGCCTCCGCGATCAGGTCGTCGTCCAGCGGCCGCAGGCCGTCGGCAAGGGTGTCCGACAGCTTCACCGGGTCGAGGTTCTTGGCGAGCATCGGGCGCCGCAGCGTCAGGATGAGCGTGAGCAACTGCTCGTAACGCTCGGCGCCGAGGCCGAACAGCCGCTGGTCGATCGCCGCGCGGTACTCGGTCGGCGACCCGTGGATGCTGTCCTCGCCGATCTCGTCGGCGAGCTGCTTCTTCGTCATCGGCCGGTCGTCGCCGGTGATCAGGGAGAAGTCCTCCCCGACCCGGCCTTCGGCAACGAAATGCCAGCGAACGGGGGTGTCACGGTGCCGCTGCGCGTGCAAGCCGATCCCGACCGTGACGGCCTCATTCGTGTCCCTGTGACGGAACTCCAGCCAGGCGTAACCCACCGCGTTGTCCGCGCCGCGGTACAGCAGGTTGGACTTCATCGTGCGGTCCTCGGCGGCGAACGGGTTGAGCCGCTTGGGGTCGATCCGGCCGTCGAGCACGAACGGGAAGAGGACTTCGAGCGCCTTGGTCTTGCCGGAGCCGTTCGGGCCGCGCAGCACGAGCCAGCCGCCGGCGAAGCAGAACTCCTCGTCCCTGTAGTCCCACATGTTGATGATCCCGGCCCGGGTGGGCTCGAACCTGCTCACGGCTTCGCTGGCTCCTTGATCTGGGCGGTGACACCGCGGTAGCGGGCAAGCAGCGGGAGGACGAGCACGCCCCCCTCGGTGCGGGCGACCAGGCCGACGCCGGCCAGCAGGCCGAGCGCGTCGGCAAGCAGGCGGTCCGGGTCGGCGACCTGCTTTTCCGCCATGCCGGCGCCGAACTCGTCGACCAGCTTGCGAAGCTCGGTGCGCAGCCACGACTCGCTGAGGAACGGGTAGCAGGCGTCCGCGCCGACGGCATCCTCACCGGAGCCGTCGCCTGCGCCCGCCTCGCCCGTCATTTCCGGAATGCCGGGTGCGGCGTCCGCGTGGCCGCGGGCTCGCGGGTGCCACGCGGACGCCGGCCAC